>NZ_CAXLML010000093.1:0-4592 GCF_964187505.1 Candidatus Chordibacter forsetii | reverse complement strand
ATGGTTCGCTTTGGTTTTCTTGATTAATTGAATAAGGCGCTCCTGTTCATGTGGAAAATTAGTCCAGGATTCATATCCATTATATTCATGAGAAAATTGAGATCCTGAAGCAATGACTCGAAGATCCGCTTTTTTCTTCAGCTCACCTTCGAGCCAGGTCCATTGTTCTTCACCAAGAAATGCTTTAGAGTCATCCGTATGGGGAAGATAATCGGGTCGGTAAAAAAAGCGACCCGGGATCTTTTGTCCTTTCGGAAATCGTACCAAGTCATCCCTGAAGGTACGATTATCCAAGAGAATGATCTGAATGATCTTATTTCCTGCTTTCTTATAAACTGAATGATAAATCCCCTTGTGCTTATACCTCTCTGAATTTTGAGGTTCCTTAAAAAATTCCAAAAAGATTTCCTTGGATTCCACTTTGTGCGGATAATGCTTACCGGCATCGTTTTGGCCATAATCATGATCGTCCCAGGTCGCCAAGACCTCGGTATTTTTAATCAAGTGCTGATAAGATTCCTTAGTACCTAATTGTTGGTATTTTTTATGGAGGATATCCATATCATTGGTATCACCGTAAATATTATCCCCCAAGAAAATAAATAAGTGGGGATCTTGCTTAATGACTTCATCAAATATGGGAAGCGGGTGGCCTTGTTTCCCGCATGAACCGAAGGCAATTTTAAAGTCCACATTAGATGAGATTCCCCTATCTGCAAAAGTTAATTTAGCAGTAAAAACAGAAAGAAAGAGGCAAAAAAAAAGGTGAATTTTCATAAACTTGAGCCTGTACGAAAAAGCGCGTCCAAGCAATAATTTCTTACAGACCATGTCTTAACCAAAAAAAGCTTAAGTCTTATAACCTAGTCTCTTTATCGGTATCGATTGAACTTAGAAAGTTTAAGCTAACTATGACTACAAAAACCAACGACCCTTCATTTATAAAAGCTTCAGGTACTTTTAAGAGGAAATACCGGGTATTTTTGAATGTGCATTTTGCGGGAAATCGAAAGTCAGCACGAGTGGCTCGGCTCCAGTATTCTCAATTTCCACCCCGCCATTCGCAAGTGCGGATTGTGTAATGAATCCAATCTCAGGATAGACCTCACCGAGGACCATATTCTGATGATATTTGACCTCGAGTTTTCCAATACGACCGCTACCACCATTGGTATGAAATAATGCGGGGCACTCCGGGCTAAAAGTCGTCTTAGCCCCTGGGGCTAAGCTAAGTCGAAGAATCGAGACCTTCTGATCACCAAGAACCTTGCCGTATACAATCCACTTTGCGTCCACTCCGTCACCAGCAAATTCCTTCGCGGTGATCGCTCGGAAAGGATTTTTCAATACCCCAAAAGCGTATACTTGAACTGCCAGTAAAGAGAATGAGCTGGTCTTGGTTTGGCTCCTTAACTTGGTCCTGTTTGGAAAATTCTTTAAAAGGTTGATTAAACCTTGCTGGGTCCGGGTTTTTAAGTTCTGCAATTAGCCTTGGTAAGTTTGCAAACAGTAATAAAATTGTGGAAGTGAAGATGGTAAGAATTTGATCCATCGTTCGGTTTTTTATCGAGTAATTAGATCCGATATTCCTGTATCCCAAACAAGCGAATCGACTTCTTGAAGATTGCCCCCAGGTAAAATGAGATAAGCATTTAAGGATGAGCCTAGGGTGGCAGAAACCATCAAATATTTCCCGTCCGGAGATAAGGTTAAACCCCATGGTATTTTTCCCGCCTTGGTTAGGCCCAAAAACTCAGCACGACCATCCTCGAGTACTCGATATCGAGAAATATGGTCAAAGTTTTGTTTATGACCGCGCAATCCGGCAAAAAGAAATTTTCCGTCTGGGGTAATTAGAAGGTCGGATGCACTCAGCCCGATTTTCGACATGCCTTGGGGGAGAATGTTGATGTCTTGCTTAACCTTTAATTGCCCATTTGCCTGCCGGTGATACACCGACAATCCAACGCCCTGCTCGTTACTAAAGTAGACCATGGGCAGGGTGGGGTGGTAAGCCATGTGGCGAGGGCCCGTACCCTCGGGAGGATTCGCGTTTTTGGGTTCCAGTGGGCTAATTTTTCCAGAATCGCCGTCATAGCTGTATTGTAAAAGAGCTAGGTTGTTTTTTACATACGGAATGTAGAGGTTCTTTCCATCCGGGGGCAGAAGCACGCAATGGGCTTTATTCATCCCTTCATTAATGGTTGAAATCGCATCACCTGGAATGCCATCGGAATCAAGCGGGTAGACGTTTAAGCGTCCGCTTCCATAACTTATTCCGAGCAGATGCTTACCTTCTTTGTCCAAGCTTAAAAAGCAGGCATCATCTTTAAAATGAATTCCTTTATGACTTTTGTAAGAACCATCTTCATTTAAAAAAATAACTGCTCCTGGCACCTTCCCTTCTTCACCCCTTGTAGAGATTACATAGAGCAATGGTTTGTGGGGGTGCTTGGTAATTACACGCCCGTTAAACCCAAGGTTTACTTTGTCGATGACTTTAAGTTCGAATTTTTGATCGCCCGTATGGGCTTTTACAATCCAAAGGGTAGAAGTTTGTGAACATGGGGCAAATACCTGAAAATCTGCCCAGAGGTTACCAAATAAAAAAAGTTTAAGACCCAGTAGGAATAATATTCGTCTTAACATGGTAAAAAGTAAGAATTAAATCTTACCCCAGATTTTTTCCATCAAGGCAAAAGTATAGGGATCGTGTTCCAGCAGTTCGGCCCGAACAAATGGGAAAAAATCGTTCACTCCCAAATAAGCCTCTGTCATTTCGGCAAAGAACTCCTTGTGGTTGGTGCGGGCATAATGTGCCGATTTCATCCCATTAAATAAAAGTACTTTTTGATAAAGGCCTTCATCTTCAGATTTTTGATAAGCTTGTAAAATTTCTTTATCATCAAAACCAAGAACTTGGTCGTGAAAAGAATGAGCAAGTTCGTGCAAAATAACATATGGATGTTGGGCCCATTGTTGCTTGCTTAGTAGTTGCCTCGCTCTGGGGATGTGCACCCTTTTTTCCAATGTTGGATCGTGTCTGTTGTTTATGAGCCACCGTTTACTGGGATGATATTGCATATTATTCAACCTGTAATTTAAATCTACTCGAATGAATAACCTCTGCAACTGGGCAGCTTTTTCCTGAGGGAGAATATAGGTGATTCGTTGGAGGTGATTACCTAGTGCCTTCTTAACTGCTTCGAATAAGTCATGATACTCTGGTTTTTTGAAAAGGTTATTCCACTCGATGGGCCATCCCTCTAGGCGTTGTGTAAAGTGCAGTGGGGATTTTTCTCGGATGCCTCTTGTCGTCTCTGTGATGGATAGATTGTTGGTTGCAATTTTTGCCCTATCAATGTGCAGAGATGATTCAGTTTCATCCTGCAATGCTTCTTTTTTTTGCGTCAACTCTTTTGACTGTAAGGAACCATTAACTCCGCAAGAAATAAAAAGAAGAATTCTTATGAAAAAATGGGACGGTTTCCAATTGGATATAAATTTTAAAAAATACAAAACTTTACTTCTCTTGAAATTCATTCTTCTGGTTGTTGAAAAGAAATGAAATAATTCACAACCTCAACTCAATAAAAGCAGTGCCTGGAATTATGGATTGGTAAAAAGTTTGGATTCTACAATCGCAAGAATAATACTCAGAAAGCCATGTTCCTCATTTTTCCACCACCTAAAGAACCTTCCAGAAATAACTTAAAATTCATAATATATTATATTCTGATTTGTATTTTTCTAGGCAAATCCTGTGGGGCAACTAACCCTAAAGTTTTTTCATGATTTGGATACGATTATCCATTCTATGTGCTTAGTGAATGATTTGTGCGATGAACTTAACTTTATAAATTACCCAAAACTTAAAATAGAGTAATCCAAGAAATGTTACTTTCCTTTCTTGGAGGAGCATTCCTTTTTGCACTTATCCTTACGAGATCCTTTGCTCGATGCAGGATCATTTTTTTTACAACCCTTTTTCAGACCGGCTTGCTCCTCAGAATTGATTTGGCACTGATCTTCTGTGGAGCTTGCTTGTTGCTGTGTTGTAAATGTGGAGGCAATCCTCTTTGCATTTCATTCTTGAGGCCATGATTATGAGGATGTCGGGGGGAGACTCCATGTGGCGGTTTGGTTCCCGCTCTTAAATGGTTTCCCATTTCCTTTTTCATCAGCTCCATTCGTGCGTGTAATTGGATATCGTGAATCGCCCATTCTTTACGCTCACGATCAAAGTCGTGTTGCATTCTTTCCATTTGGTGCTCCCATTTGAGCCTTTCAAATTCATGGTCCTGCTCCATTCGTTCTAATTCAAATTCAATAGCTCGAATTTCAATTTCATGCTCCAACTCATCAATGTCATCCCAATCATCAGCATCGTGTTTGTATTCAACTTCCTTGTGGTGTGCATGTTGGCGTTGTACGGCACGCCACTTCCCCCAACCTTCTTCTTCGGATATCCTGCCCGACTTTACCTCCTGTTTAATGCGGTTACCCATTTCGTGAAGCTTGGGTTTGTGATCCTTTGCTTGAACCGAAAAGGAAGCAAAAAGAAAAATGCTTATATAAAAAAACGGGCTATT
>NZ_CAXLML010000092.1:0-5931 GCF_964187505.1 Candidatus Chordibacter forsetii | reverse complement strand
GAACTGATAGAATTTCAACTTCAGAAAGAGGGGTTCACAACAAACTCCCTTTCAAACCCTTTGGAAGCAATTGGGCGGGCAAGAGACTTTCAACCCGACCTTATTATCCTTGATGTGATGATGCCCGAATTGGATGGGTTACGCCTTTGCAGCATGCTCAAAGTAGACTCACAGTTAAAAGACATACCCATCCTTTTTCTTACTGCCCGCAGTGATGCAGATGAAAGGGTGAAGGGGTTTGAAAGAGGGGCAGATGATTACCTGACCAAGCCTTTCGACAACCGAGAGCTAGTCGCCCGAGCCAAAGCAATTTTAGCAAGGACGCTCAAGAAAAAACTCGCGATGACCGGGAAACTCGAAGGCGGAGGCATTGTTCTTGATCCGGAAAGCCACGAAGTTTTCATTCATGATGAATTGGTCGACCTTACCCATACCGAATTCAGGTTATTACACTTAATGATGGAAAGGATCGGTCGGGTACAGAGCCGGGAAAACCTACTGGTTAATGTTTGGAATTATGACTCCGACATTGAGACCCGCACAGTTGATAACCATGTCGGCCGTTTACGGGGTAAGCTCGGTGATAAAGGAGAAATGATCAAAACGGTCCGTGGCGTTGGATACAAGCTGGTGATCGATTGATCATCCCCAAACAACCCTCACCTGTCATGATTGAAATTTCATCCCTTGTCCTGGGAGTACTTACTTTGTACTTTTGGGTACAACATCGGTACGGCCGTCAATTGTTACTCGATATTGCTACATCAATTCGTGAGGGCAACTCACTTCTCCTTGAAAAACCCTTATTGCTCAGCAAAGGATTCCCACTGAAGCTTTACCAAAAGGCAATGGATGAAAATGCCAACCGTATTGCCAACCTAGAAAGGGAGAGCGATCGTTCCACACATACTTTTAATGAAACCCTTGGAGGTATGCTAGACGGGGCAATAATCTTAAATCGGGATCATATAATTACCTTCGTAAACTCCACTGCTCAGAAAAACTTTTCTCTGGGACAAAGGATGCAAGGTCGTCGGCTTGAGGCCTTTATTGATTCTTTCGAAATTCTAGACTTAATTGATCAATCAGGAAGAGGATTAACCTCTGGTAAAGCCGAATTTACATTTCGTAAAAACGGCACAATCAAAGACTTTGAAGTTGCGATCGCCCTCCTTTCATCGATCCGCACTGAATCAAAAGATGTCTACCTTTTATTATTTAGGGAAGTCACCGAAATAAAACGGGCGGATCGCCTGCGTAAAGACTTTGTGGCCAATGCATCGCATGAACTTCGGACTCCCGTCACCATGATTAAAGGGTTTGCTGAAACATTGGTCGAATCCCCTACTCTACCAGCCGCCCGGCGTAGCTCTTTCATTTCTAAAATTCATAAGAATTCCCTCCGACTTCAGGCACTTGTAGATGATTTGCTCAGCCTTTCAGAACTGGAGGGAAGTGTGGATGCCTTCCAACCGACTAATAACAAACTATGTGAGGTTATTCGGGGAATCGATTTATACATCCAAGAAAAGCCTTATGTAGATGCATCCAAGTTAAAATTTTCACTCGCTGAGGAAAAAGATGCCTTCCCTTTTGATGCCATTAAAATGGCAATAGCCATAGGCAACTTGATTGATAATGCCTTTAAATACGCTGGTAGCTTTACCATAGTTGAGGTTTCCACTACTCTTTCGAAGGATAACAAAACCATCATCTGCTCGGTACGGGATGACGGAAACGGCATCCCCCAAAAAGACTTGGAACGAATATTTGAACGGTTTTATGTAGTAGATAAGGGACGATCAAGAGAGAAAGGTGGAACAGGACTGGGACTCAGCATTGTAAAACATGTTGCCGAGGGGCATGGAGGTCGGGTCTTTGCTCAAAGTAAATTGGGAAAAGGAACCACTTTTTCAATCGAACTCCCCAGATATCAGGATTCATGAAGATTCAAAGATGCCTTTGTTACAGAATTGGCGCAATTCCGTCACATAACAAACAATCGATTATGGTAAAATCCATTCCATTGTTTCATGAACCTCAATTTAAAGATTTATCCATGCTTCTATATGAACCTGTTTCTACAGGCACCCATGTAATCATACCTGTATGAATTCCTCGCAACGGAAAGACCACTGGATCAAAATATTTTTTGCCAGCAATGCAGTTACCTCAATCATCATTTTGGGGCTCATTACTCTTTTCCTCTTCAAAGAAGGAGTTGAATTTTTCGGACAGTACCGCGATGCACTCGAAAGGTACCGAAAGTCAGGAATGGAGTATGCCACTGTGGTCACCAAACAGCATGACGACCAAACTCTGCTTTACCGCTACCTCGAAAGTATACTTTCACAGGAAGTGGAATCCATGGAAGGTATAGCCAATGATTCCACCAAAAAAATACAGGCTCAAGCGAAGACTAAAGCATTATTACAATTGACCAGAGAATTTCAAAATACCAAGGAATTTCTTCTCGTATACGAAAAGAAAATGGTTAAATGGGCGGCAGAAACTAAGCTCTTTCTTTTAACCAAAAGCGACCTTATCGATGTCAAAAAAGAAGCAATTTCAAGTGATTTACCAGAAGAAGATTTTTCAGAATCCATTGAGGAGTTAAATGACCGTCAATCTTTCTCACATACTGAACTGGCCAGGTGGCAAAATTATTTTATACGGCACAAAAGGGAAGACTTAGCCAAAAGAATTAACCCCATGGTGGGAACTGAATCAGGTACCCACAAAACTGGTGAGATTAATAACCTGACCAGCATCATTCAGGAATCTGCCATCACTCAATACCCTGATATTTTAACTAAGCAGGATAATCGATTTTCAACCATTCTTTCTGATTACAAGCCATCCTTTATACTTTCCAAGTCTGAGGCAGATTTTAAAAAAGCAAAAGACGCCCTTAGTGAATACCTGATAAATGTCCCACTTTACAAAGAAAGACTAACCACTTGGGACCCGACCAAAGATTACCCTCTCCATCGGGCATTCAGCGGATTCCTCTTGGGTAAAGACTGGGTTACCAATAGTGCAAGACACGATTGGTATGGAGTCCTACCTTTACTTTCTGGATCGCTTTTGGTCAGTCTAATCGCCCTCGCTCTGGCTATTCCTTTTGGTGTGGGGTCCGCCATTTATGTAAACCAGGTTGCCACCGCACGTGAGCAGACATTCATCAAACCGGGCATTGAATTTATTTCAGCCATTCCATCGGTATTAATTGGTTTTTTTGGGATCGCCGTACTTGGGGGGATGGTCAGCCTTATTGCAGACGAACGGTTGAACTCTTTAACTGCAGGGTTCTTGTTGGCATTAATGACAGTGCCAACTATTTTTACCCTCGCGGAAGATGCACTCAATAATGTGCCCCGTGCTTTGCGAGATGCATCCCTCTCGCTGGGTGCAACACGCTGGCAAACTTGTGCCCGGGTAATCTTTCCCTCTGCAATTACCGGTATAATCTCTGCCATCCTCTTGGGGTTTGGACGGGTAATTGGCGAAACCATGGTGGTTCTGCTTTGTGCAGGAAATCGTATCGCCATACCTGATTTCACCTCTGGTTTGGGCGTTTTCGCTCAACCTGTTCATACCATGACTGGGATTATCGCTCAGGAAATGGGGGAAGTTGAGTTTGGCAGCATTCATTACCGTGCTCTTTTCATGGTAGGCATTGCCCTCTTCCTCATCGCATTACTTGTAAATTTCCTCTCTCAAACAATAGCGGGTAGGTACAAAGCAAGCTATTAGAATGATGAGTGCCCAAAAGGAACCCAAACATCCGTTCACACCTCGACTAAGTCGCGAACGCATTCAAGAAACATTTGTGTTTGGCCTCCTGCGTGGCATGACATTCTTTGTGCTCTTTTGCGCTGCCTTTCTCTTTTGGGATATTTTATCCAAGGGTGCAGGTAAAGTCTTCGAGGGGGAAGGTTTAATTAACTGGGAATTTCTTACCGAGCACCCTCAAACCCTCCATGTTATTGGAGAAGGTGAAGATGAGATCAAACTTAGTTCCAGCAACTACTACCGCCTCAAAGATGAGAAAATGTACGAAAAATGGAACACATTCCAAGGGACTTTCGATTACAACAACAAAAGAAACCAATTATTTGAGGCCAGCAAAGCCATTCAAAATGAGTGGGCCGATCAGTCATTGGTTTTAGCCGAAGCTCGTTTTATTGAAAGAGAGCAGAGAAAAGTATCCGATAAATTTTCCTTTTGGACAGAGCTAGTTACTAACCTTGAAAGCACCGCTAGCGACTTCGAAATCAAACGGGAAGAAGTACTCCCAATGGTTTCGCAATTCATGCTGGGACACTTTGAGAAAGAAAGAGGCAGACTCCAATTACTGAGCGATCAGGTAACGTTGTTTCGTGCACAGCAATATCCAAAAATCGAAAACCTTACCAAAGAGAACCTTAAGCAAATTCAATTGGCCTATAATCAATTCTTAGCCCAAGCACCTCAAACTTACAACCTTGCGATGAGGGAATTTGGAGAAGAAGTAACCATTACTTTTAATGACTTCTACTCGAAGGAAGGACCCAAGGAATTTGGACGCTTTGCTGAGGCACTTGTAGCCTACTCATCCGTACGGCAGGCATTTTTAGAAGAGGATCAAAACATGTCTAACTGGGATGACTTACAACAGTGTCTTTCTCCTTTTAAAGAAGCCATGGCGGTGGCTCTTCCTTCTCGTGACTTTGCCTATTCTGGAGGTGGTATTTTCCCGGCAATTGTAGGAACCTTACTTCTTGTGGTGGGCGCAATGGCCATCTCAATCGTCCTTGGTGTATTTTGTGCGATCTTTCTTGCAGAGTATGGAAAATCAGGAAAATTTCTTTCCATGGTAAGACTGGCCATTCTTAACCTTGCCGGAGTTCCTTCTATCATTTTTGGTCTTTTTGGTTTTGGTTTATTTGTCATCTTTTTGGATTGGAATGTTTCTTTGCTAGCTGGATGGTTCACCCTTGCCTTCATGGTTCTCCCGATTGTTATCACCGCAAGCGAGGAAGCCTTACGGTCTATCCCCCAGGGCTTCCGGGAAAGCTCGCTGGCACTTGGAGCAACCAAGTGGACGATGATCAAGACCAGCGTGCTGCCCTTTGCGATGCCTGGAATTCTTACTTCCTCTATTTTGGGAGTGGCACGTGCAGCTGGAGAAACCGCACCAATCATGTTTACCGCTGCCTATGCAAAAAGATCGGAGCTTCCCTGGGAAGGACTCGAGCATTGGACCGACTTTTTCTTTCAGGGAGTAATGGCTCTCCCCTACCACATCTATGTTGTCAGCGCTAAAATTCCCCAAAATGAATACACCGCCGACATGCAATATGGCACCGCTTTTATTTTTCTCCTTCTGGTCGTTGGAATAGCCAGCCTGTCCATCATGCTCCGTAACCGACTTCGAAAGAAATACCGTTGGTAAATCATCTACACATTTAAAGCCATGCAAGAAGCACCCACCGCAAACCCCGAAAATTCTTCATTAGAAAACACAGAGGAGTATAGAGAACCGGCAATCCGTATAAAGGAGCTCGATTTCCTCTACGGAAATAACCAGGTAATCCATAATGTTACGCTCGATATTTTCCCCAAAGAGATAATGGCTTTTATTGGCCCTTCAGGATGTGGAAAAAGTACCCTTTTGCGCTGCCTTAACCGCATGAATGACCTAGTCGATGGAGCCCGTATTGGGAAAGGGTCGATTGAGATACATGGAGTTGACCTGCATGATAAAAGTGTGGATGTAATCGAACTGCGCAAGAAAGTCGGCATGGTCTTCCAAAAATCAAACCCATTCCCCAAGTCGATTTATCAAAATGTTGCTTATGGCCTTCAAATCCAGGGAGTAAAATCAAAGCGTACTATTGATGAAAAAGTCGAGGAATCTCTCCGAAAAGCTGCACTTTGGGAAGAGGT
>NZ_CAXLML010000091.1:0-5041 GCF_964187505.1 Candidatus Chordibacter forsetii | reverse complement strand
TACTTTTCATCGCTTCCAGTGATGGCGCGGTAGCCAAGTGGTAAGGCCGGGGACTGCAAATCCTCTATTCGCCGGTTCGATTCCGGCCCGCGCCTCCATTCATCCTTCGGATTCATTCCGCGCGTTCCACCGCAAGGATTTTTCGTTAAAACCGGGGGTTCTGGGACTTCAGGAATTCTCTATCCACTCCTAAATCCTCACTCTTCCGCCCCTTGCTCGGCAACTCGTCTGACGACTCCTTGCGAATCGGTGATTGGTCACCCTTCGGGCAACCTCCTCTCGCTCACGCTCGGGGTCCGGCCCGCGCCTCCATTCCCTTAAACACTGATACCTTCAGAGTTTAAAGGCATTTTTTATGCCCAAAGTGACAACTAAAGTGACAACAAGTTCGTCTTTATCTCACCGTATTTAAGGGTGTTCAATTATGTACTTTTAGATAGTGCATGGGTTACATTCCCAAGATGTAAAACCAGCCAAGCAGTCTTCAACCGCTGGTGGGAGGAGAGTGATATGGATGCCGAAGACTTATCTAAAGCTGCATTAACCGCGATAGACGATTGGCTAGACGAAGAGATTGTCGGCTTTGAGCCGGAAGAGGGGGTAGTCCACTTGCTTGAGAGATAGATGCACGGAGGGTTTCGTAGAGACAGGTTGACAATTGTTCTATTTGAATCAAGGGCATGCGTATTATGATTCGTAAAAAGTTATTGTTCTCATGGGTTTATTTGCAAAAGCATTAATACTCGCAAGCATAGCCCTGAGTGCCTGGTTACTTACAGGATTTATCAACCGGGCGACAGGTGGTTGGATTGCCAGACGGCACAAGTTTATTCAGTTCCTTATCTACCTTGTGCTTGTGCTTATCGTTATGAGCCTGGCTTCCTTAATTAGGTAGATTAAAAGATTGAACTGCCTGGAGTGAAAAACTTACCGCCAAGAGATTAACATTGCCCGAATATAATTTCCCCAATCGCAGTTCACTTTGATAATGGCTGCAAAGTAGCTACTCAAGGCAGGTTGGAAGTACTACCAATTAACAACATCTCATACAGAGCTAAGCAAAAAGACTTCGCGCTAGATTTTTTACTTCAGTGATCCAATTTATAGATCGACAAGGAGGATTCACTTTTGGCCAAGATTATAAAATCTCACATAATCAACATACATTTTGGAAGGAAGTTGTTCATCCCGTACCGGCCCACCCGCCCATGCCGCATTTCGCATCGCGTAGTTTACATTTACCTGGGCATGTAAGTTTTTGGGAACTTCTCGCTCCCACTCAAAATCTTCGACTTTTCCGTATGTTCGGTTGTGCACCTTACCGCCCGAAAAATGAAAATAAGGCTCAGACTTCCAAGCCGGTCCGTCCTGGGCAAGGTACCAAAAGAATTCATCATCCGTGACTCGTAGACCAAAGGTGAAAAACTCGTAAAAATTGACCTTATTTTCTTTTATATGATGACCATGTCCATGATGGGCTTTGTAGACTCTTTGCTTGATAAAGAAATGATCGTCCGATCGTTTCACCATGGATTGGGAGGGAATGCCTTTGTGAATTTCCTTGGCCCTAAAATCATGCCACCATAAACCACTCCATAATCTCGTCTTCTCACGGGCAGCAATAAATTCAAACATATCAATTTCCAAAAGATCTTCGGGCGACCAGCCCTCCACTTTGTGAGAAACCGTCCAAAAAGCACCATACCCCCCATTATTTTGTGGTAGTTTGCAACGCAGTTCCAAATACATGTTATTGCGAAGTGAATAATCCTTTTGGGTATGCACGCCACCAGAGGAATAATTAAAGGTTGTTTCTTTGGACCATGTATTGCCGGCGACTGGCACGGGTTCCCGCTTTTGAGTGAGGATAAGAAGTCCATCCTCTAAAGTAATATTTTCTTTTTTATAGATGCAGTCGACCCCCTCGTTTTGAAGGTTTTTCTTATTGATTCCCAACCCCCATATTTCTTGGTTAAGTTCAGACCCAGAAAACTCATCCCCAAAGGCATACCTGGAACCAGGAGGACCCTCAAATTGATTATTTTCAACAGCCAACAAAGGCATAAGAGCAAACACCCAAAAGAAAGTTACTATATACTGGGTAATTTTAAGAAATACAGGGCAATGGGATAGGCGAGCAATCATATGGCTAAGGCTTGGCACAAACAAATCGTAGTTTTGGAATTAATTATTATGTTTCCATACAATAACGAAGATTTGATTGGGTCAACCCTACCAAAGTTCTTCCAAGTGGTTTTTTTAAGCCCTACCTCAAATTACTATTAGGTGAAAGTTTGTACCAATAGAGTAAAATAAAATATATAAATTAACTTTTTTTTCACTAATGCGTCAGATTTTATACTTTTATGTTATATATTTTTAGTTAATGATTAGAAAAAAAAAATTGGATCGTTCGCATTTCTTACGGTTATTGGCGAAAAGTGAGCCTGTTATACGTTCCTACCTGCGTGCACTGGTGCAGGATTATCATGATCATTCTGAAATCATGCAAAATACCTTCATTACTGCATGGGAAAAATTTTCAAAATTTGAGGGAGACGAGAATGACTTTTGTAAATGGGCGTGTGTCATCGCCCGCTACCAGGCATTAAAACATCGGCAGACTCAGGCGAGAGACAAGTTGGTGCTATCCGAAAAAGTTTTAGAAAAAATTGCCTCAGAAGGAATCGAAGATACAGCCTCGTCCCAGCAGTGGCTGGAAAAGCTTGGGGACTGTCTCAAGGAACTGCCCGAGCCCAACCGAGACTTAATCAAACAGGCCTACTCGCCCGAAAAATCGATCAAGGCGATAGCGACCGATAGGAAAACCACTCCCGATGCCCTCTATCAAAAACTACGGCGCATCCGCAAAGCACTTTCCAAGTGCATGGACCTCCCCCCCCGCTCCCCCAAGAAAGACTCCGAACCCGCTTACTCCATCTGACCTACCCTGCCCGATGAACGCCTCCGATCGCAACCTCATTGAACTCTACCTCGAAGGGAACTTACCTGCCGACAAATGGAAGGAATTTTCCCACCGCCTCGAACAATCAGCCGATATGCGTCGGGAATTCCGTAAGCTTTCGCTATTGGACGAAAACTTGCGCGCCCAAAGCATTGGCTTCCCAAACCTTGCCGAGAGAGAACAAAATCATACACCGCACCCCATTCTTCCATGGATCATCTCCGCAGCCTGTATGGTGGCATGCTTTTTTATCTGGGAAATTAATCAGAAGAACCAACCTTTGGAAAAGGCTGTAATCGCCGATACTAGTACTGCTACCCCGTCTGCACCTATTGCCGAATTGATCGATTTCTATGATTTACAGTTTAAAAATACCACAAAACCGGTTGAAAATATTCGCTTCGATCAAGGAAAGTACGAAATTGAGAGTGGTCAACTTCACCTCAGGTTTGACGACTCTGTGGAACTATTATTCAGTGGTCCTGGATCTTTCGAAATTCTCAACCCGAAACTTGTCAGCGTAACTCAGGGCAATGTTCGTACCATCGTTCTCAATGATGAGGGTAAGGAATTCACTATTCTTTCTCCTACCTCAAGGTACATCGACTGGGGCACTGAATTCTCCCTCAATATTTCCCCAAGCGGTGATGATTTGGTCAATGTTCATGAGGGTGCAATCGAAGTGCAGAGCATGGTTACCAAAAACATGTCCAAAATGCTTACCCGCTTTTCGAAGGTTACTGATAGTCCGGAATTTACTCCAGTACTTGTTGATAAACAGTTGGAAAACATCATGCCTGGCGAGATGGGGGGCAACCGTAACCGGGTATTATTGGATGAATTTGCCGCAGACCCAGATGTAATTGGGCTCTACAATTTTGAACACCCGCTACTAAGCAAAGACACACTTCTGCAAAGAATCCCTAAGGCGTGGGAATCAAGCAAGGGTAACATGCTTCCACATAGGTGGGTAACTAATCTTCACCTGACCAACACCGATGCTTCGCACGGCATTTTCCATGGGGCTAACCGTACCAATGGCAGATGGCCCCAAGGAGTTGGGCTGAATCTTTTCCAAAAAGATGCCCACCTGAGCCTCGATCTGAAGGGGGAGTATGAAAACTTTTCCTTTTCTTTTTGGCTAAAGCCAACCGGAAAATTGGATAACCCTTTAAATAGCTTAATTAGGCCCTTCCGATGGGAAAAAATGGGGAATTTATCCATTGAGGTTACCCGTTCAGGAAAATTAAAACAATTTTTGTGGGGAGAATCCCATATTCAGGAATTCCAATCTTCCAAAAGAAAATTATCCAGAGATTGGAACCATATTGCCTACACCTTTGGCAAAGTTAATGAAAAGACGGTTAGCAGCCTCTATTTGAATGGCAAATTATACAATAGGGTTTTTCCAAACTTTACCGATTCGATCGTTATGAGAAATGTGATTATCGGATGCACTAACAACAATTATGGGAAGTATTTGAAGCAGTTTAATGCCGTTTTGGATGAGCTGGTCCTTTGGAAGAAAACTCTAACCAAAAATGAAATTGCGAAATTTTATCGCTCAGGTCTCCCCACCTATGAGTTAAATGACCTCACACTCGCAGCAACATCGATTTCTCCATAGCCAAACTTGAATTTAACCAAGCACTATCGAGTTAGGAAAACCATCCCACTCAACAAACCAATTAGTCCAACCTATATAAAAGTACGCAAACCATCATAATTTAAACGAATTATATATTGCAAAATTGATGGTGAATAGTAATGTACTATTTAACTATATTATTTAATTAACTAATTATTTAATAATATTACGTACAAACAATAATTTTAATGGAAAAAATATTTATAACCTGTCAAGAGGCCAAAAGAATTCTCGGCTATAAAAACCACAATTCAATAAATTATCTCGTTCAACAAAGACAACTAAACGAGTATACGATCGGGCCTTTAAAACGCAAACTCTACAGCCTTCAAGAAGTACGAGCCCTGCAAGAAATTAAAAAGGGCTCCAACAATTCTGTTAATCCGTAATATGGCCGAGTATATCGTAAAGGCTTTTCACACACAGCC
>NZ_CAXLML010000090.1:0-13876 GCF_964187505.1 Candidatus Chordibacter forsetii | reverse complement strand
AATTCTGCTTTGCCAGAAATCTTTCGTCCCGATAACCATCAATCTCATGAAAAAAAGCTGCCTTATTGTACTCTCCTTACTGTTAGTTACTTCAACATGGAGTGCTGTCACTCTACCCAATGTTATTGGCAACGACATGGTTCTCCAACGAGATCTCCCTGTACCAATCTGGGGATGGGCCGAGCCAAATGAAATAGTATCAGTTTCCTTTGCCGGGCAGACCAAAGAAACGAAGGCGAATACTCAAGGCAAATGGATGGTTAAACTCGACAAACTATCTGCCAACTTCAAGCCAGCCGTTCTTTCCATTAAAGGTAGCAACGAAATCAAGTTGCAAAATATTTTGGTCGGAGAAGTCTGGATATGCTCAGGTCAATCAAATATGGAATGGCAGGTAAGTAGATGTGCAAACCCGCAAGAAGAAATCGCCAATGCAAAGCATCCCAACATCCGGCTCTTTGATGTCCCCGGCCACACCGTCCACCCGCTTCCCCAATCAAAAGGAAATGGAAACTGGAAGGTCTGTACACCTGCTTCTATTTCATCTTTCAGTGCAACTGGATATTATTTCGGACGTCGATTGCTCAAGGAATTGAATGTCCCCATTGGTCTTATCGGATCGAACTGGGGAGGCACCCGCATCGAACCTTGGACCACTCTTGATGGATTTAAATCAGTCCCTGAACTTTCCGATCAGGCCAAAAGTGTTGCTGCTTATACAAAGGACACGAAAGTTAAAGGAGGTACACCCTCTGCCATTTACAACTCAATGGTTCATCCCCTCACGCCCTACGCCATGAGAGGAGCCATTTGGTACCAGGGTGAATCCAATGGAAAAGAAGGAACTACATACTACCAAAAGAAACACGCTCTTGTAAAAGGCTGGAGAAAAGCTTTCCAAAATCCAAACCTTGGCTTTTACTGGGTACAACTCTGTAACTGGAAACAACCTGGTAAAACTCCTGGTGGTGGGGACGGATGGGCTAAATTACGCGAAGCACAGACTCAGGCCCTTGATCTCAAACATACCGGCATGGCAGTAATCATCGACCTTGCCGATGCCCACAACCCAAACGACATTCACCCAAAAAACAAACAGGATGTAGGCTGGCGTCTTGCCCAGTGGGCACTTCATCAGACTTACGACAAAAAAGAGCTTGTTGCTTCAGGCCCACTTTACTCTGGATATGAAATCAAGGGGAATCAAATTCAACTATCTTTCAAAAATACGGGCAAGGGCTTGATGGTCGGAAAAAAGGTCGGACTTGACCCAACTCAGCAAATTAAAGATGGAACGCTCAAGCACTTTTCCATCGCCGGTGCTGATAAGAAATGGCACTGGGCATACGCTCAAATTGTGGGAGACAAAGTTGTGCTAAGTTCAAAGGAAGTAATCAGTCCAACAGCGGCAAGATACGCTTTTACCATGAACCCAGCGGACGCCAACCTCTACAACAAGGAAGGTCTACCTGCCTCACCTTTTCGAACAGACAATTGGTAAACTGACCCACCCCGCTAATCTTCTTACTCTTTAAATTCTGAAATTGCCCCAGTATGGGTACACGCTTGAGATGAATATTTGCATGCTCTTCGCAAGGAGGATTCTAATGGTAACTCATTGAGCAAATCAACTGTAAGGGAGGCGATAAAAGAATCTCCCGCCCCTACCGTATCAACGACCTCAACGGGAAATCCTTCCTGATTGATTGTTACTTGATCAGATAAGAAGACCGCCCCCCGCTCACCCCGGGTCAGGGCAACCATAGAAATCCCATACTTTTTCCTTAAGTTATCCGCACCCTCAATAAGAAGACCGCCCTTCGCTCACTTTTAGTAAGTCGCAGGAATTGAGGGAATTTTCGATCAAAACTGAATCGTAAAAGGGTGGGCGCAAATTGATATCCAGCACACGCAATAGTCCTTCCCGGTTGGCAATTTCGAGAGCCTTGAGGATGCCCGAACGGGCATATTCACCACGCTGCCCAAGTGTATCAAAGTATAAAGCATCTGCATGGCTTACTTTTCTTTCGATCTCTTGATTCCACTTCCAATTTTCCCAGGCTGCATTTGGACCTATGCTAAATTTGGGTTGCCCAAATGAATCGAAATCTACTGAAACATAACCAGTCTCCACATCAGGAATAAGCTGAACAAGATCTGTACAGACTCCATGATTTTTTAATTCTTTGAGAGCTCGCTTACCACGATCATCACTGCCAATTCCGCTAACCGTATAAACCTTTGCCCCTAGACGAGCAGAATGACAGGAAAAATTAGCCGCTGCACCGCCGAATATTTCTCCGCTTGGGAATAAATCCCAAAGCATATCTCCAAGGGCTAAAATACTTTTCATTCCTTAATCCTTGTCTCGCCATATTGATGTATCAATGCGAGCAAGGAAGCAAAAAGGAGCAAAGCCATGAATTGGTGGATGGACGGAAGGATCACCGGATAGTCTTTAATCCACAAAAGTGTACAAACTCCTAGAAGGAATTGAATTACGACCAATCCAGACAAGCGCTTGGTCCATTTGGACACGTAGAGATTAATCTTTTCCGACTTTTTGGTATACCAACAAAAGAAAAGAGTGCCCAAAGCGAGGCAGGTACCAAGCCAGCGATGAATGAATTGCACAGTAAATTTGTCTGAAACAAAATTCGTCCAATACGGAGTTGCTGAAAAGAGAGCTTGTGGCATTAGTTCACCCCCCATTAGGGGATAAGTATTAAATCCATACCCGGCTTTCATCCCTGAAGTAAAAGCACCGTAGATAATTTGCAGGCACAAAACAGCAAGTAATACAACAGCCCAATTTCGGTAGCATGGAGGAGGGGTGACTCTACCCGTTTCGGCTCGTTGAGATAATCGAAGAGAAGCCCACCATGCCAATCCAAAAATAGCGAAGGCGAGGCTAAGATGGGCCGCCAACCGAAAATGACTGACCTCTGGGTCTTTCACCAATCCGCTCTTGACCATATACCAACCCATAAAACCCTGAGCACCGACTAGGAGGACAAGCAAGCCACCCTTTAACTTCAATCCACGATCGAGCTTTCCACGAAGCAGAAACCATAGGTAAGGAATCAGGCAGACCAGCCCTACGACCCGGCCAAGTACGCGGTGTAAATATTCCCAAAAAAAGATATACTGAAACTCACCAAGCGACATCCCTTGGTTGACGAGTTTGTACTGGGGAGACTCTTTGTACTGGGCAAACTCCATCGCCCATGCTGCCTCTCCGATAGGGGGCAAAATTCCAGAGACCGGGCGCCAATCGACCATGGAAAGCCCAGACCCGGTCAAACGGGTAATCCCACCAACCACAAGAATGATCATCACACTTAAACATACCCCACGCAACCACCACACTCTACCGTCAAAGGTAGATGAGGGCTTCACATGCGATTCCACGGAAGGTTTAACGGTCATAAATCCATCCTAATCATCCCGGCTCAGCCGGCAAAACTTTTGAAGCTTTGAAACCCTCAATTTTTTATAAATCGTCAAATTCCTTTGCTAAATTTTGGATTGGTGCAAACCTGTTCCCCTTTTCGAACCCATGCTCATTCTTTCAAATATTAGTAAACGCTACGGCCCCAAGGTCCTATTTCGGGAAGTTTCCTTGCGTTTGGCCCGCGGTGAAAGAATGGGATTGGTCGGACCAAACGGAGCGGGCAAGACCACCCTATTTTCCATCCTTCTTGGAAAAAACCAGGAAGATGAGGGCATCATTGAATGGGAACGAGGCATTCGTATTGGCTATCTCCCACAAGAAAGTGCACCTGCTGGTGAAGAGTCGGTGCTGGAACTTGCCACCGCCACCTCCGATGAAATGGCTGCTTCCCTCGCTGACCTTCGTAATTTCCCGGACCCGGAAAGCCCCCAACGGGCAGATGCACTCGAACGGTTTGCTGAACTCGACGGATACAAAGTGGAAGCCCGGGCCAAAAAAATCCTGGCTGGACTCGCCTTTCACCAGGACGATTTTCATAAGCCGGCAAAAACACTCAGTGGAGGCTGGATCATGCGGGCTCACCTCGCCCGTTTATTGGTCATGGAACCCGACCTTCTCATGCTGGACGAGCCAACCAATCACTTAGATTTGGAAACTCTCGGCTGGTTTCAGTCACAATTACAAAAATTCTCCGGCTCTTTACTTGTCATCTCCCACGACCGTTCTTTTCTCAACGCCATTTGTACGGGAATTCTAGAAATTGGGAACCGAAAGATTCAACGTTACCAAGGGGATTATGAAACCTACTTAAACCTCAAAAAAGAACGTCAGGCTCAACATTTGGCAGAGTATCAGAACCAACAACGAGAAATTGCACACCACGAAGATTTTATTCGTCGGTTTCGTGCCAAAGCATCCAAAGCCTCCCAGGCCCAAGCTCGAATCAAACTTTTGGAAAAGATGGAGCGGATCGACCCGCCAGAGAATAACGAAGCGACAATCTCATTTAGATTTCCGCAGCCTCCAAGAAGCGGGCAACGAGTGGTTAATCTATCTAATGTACGCCAAGCTTACGGGGATCATTTAGTCTACAGCAACTTGTCCCTAGAAGTAGAAAAACAAGAGCGCATATCTTTAGTCGGACCAAATGGAGCTGGTAAGTCCACCCTTCTAAAAATCCTGGCCGATCTTGTGCCCATCGAGGCAGGAAAGAGGGAATTAGGACATAATGTATCTGCCGGTTATTTTTCTCAACAACGGGTCGAAACTCTCGACTTAAGCAGAACTGTGGTCGATGAAGCATTGCAATTGGCAAGCGGGGTATCTGAACAGGATGCACGCACCCTTCTTGGAGCCTTTCTCTTCCGGGGGGATGATGTCTTTAAACCAGTCAAGGTACTGAGTGGAGGAGAAAAAAGCCGGCTTGCCTTGGTTAAACTCTTGCTCGCACCTCCGAACCTTCTCCTGTTAGACGAACCCACCACCCACTTGGACATGGCCAGTATAGATGCAGTGGTTCATGCCTTAAAGGATTACGAGGGTACCTTGATTTTTGTTAGCCACGATTTGCACTTCATACGAAAACTTGGCCAGCGAACTATCCGTATCGAAGCCGGCAAAATCACTAATTATGCAGGTGGCTATGATTATTACCTTTGGAAATCAGGTGCTGCCAGTGCCCAGTCTGGACTTGTTGAGGGTTTAAAAGATTCCCGCCCCGAGCAAAGCAAAGCCATCAAGAGCGGCGAAAAATCTATGAGTGCAAAGGAGAAAAGACGCTTACGCTCCGCCGAGAGAGAATCAAAGAAAGCCAAGCGCGGAAAGCTTCAGGATCATGTCCGCAAATTAGAGAACGAAATTATTTCGCTCGAAGAGGAACAGGCTACACTCAATGAACAACTTTCGGGAGCAGGCATTTACGATGATCCCGAAAAAGCCAAGGAACTCAATAGCCAGGCAGCAAGTATTGCACGCAGGCTTGAACAGCGTACATACGAGTGGGAAATCGAGGCGGAAAAACTCGTAGTTCTGGATGCTTCCGAATGATTAAACTTAGGGTTTCTTTTGATTGTCCTGGTTGAACAACATATGGAATCCCCTTTTTCCAGACACCACTAAATCCGGCCAACCATTCTTATCCAAATCCGCTAAACAGATCTGCAAACCGCTTCCCGCCTTGCCCTCATGGATAATTTGTCGGTCGAACTTGACCGATCCACCCCCAGAGAGTCGATGTACATAACGAACGAGTACAATTGGACCGTTAGCACCTTTATCCCTACCACTGTGTGCGAAATATCTTTTTCCGGTGATTATCTCTTCCCTCCCGTCTCGATCAAGATTGCCCATATTTAAATCACCTAGCTCACAGGCTTCAACAAAATGATAGCTCGAAATTTAATTATTCTTCACGATTGATTTCATGATTAATTCTTTCAAACGATCAAACCCAACAGCTTCCACCTTGGCAATAAATCCACGGGCATGAGCAAATCGAACATCCGATTCTTTTTCAATTCTTGAGAAATCGACTTCCTCCCGGTCATTGAATCTTTTCATTCCATAACCTTGGCCACGTCCATCAGGATAGACCATGACATAAACCTCATCCTCGAGCCCAAGTTCTTTGACCCGCCAACCCAATGCCCCAGATACTTCTTCGATCGATGGATCGGTTCGCGGGGCAAAAATTACCTTAAATTCCTCATCACCATGCTTGAGGTCCCAAACCTCTTCGATCTTGGAGACCTCGTCAATTCGCCCCCGTAATCCGGTTATATATTCAACCAGTTCCTTGCCTATCATCTGCATAACCTCCCAAATTGGTTCACCTGGATTATGCTCCATCTGTTTGGCAAATCCCTGGAGTATGGTGATATCGATTGGAGAATTTAATTTCCCCACAACTTCCCTGTCCAGCCCCAGCCAGTCGGCGGTATCGTTAGGGCCCCGACAATCAAACCACTCTGCAACTTCTAGCCATGGGCAGAAGGAACGGGCATCTTCATAAATGCCCAATTTACTAAGAACCAAGGAGAGCGAGCAGGTGGGCTCGGCATCTCGAGGAAATTGATGATGATCAAAATTATTTAACTGCGGTTCATGGCGATGGCCGACATCAACAACCACAACTTGTGGATCGCTCAAGTCCTGGTCAGTAGCTTCCTGACGAAGGATGGAAACTGAATCATTTGCCAGGAGTACACAGCAGGCGAGAAACTCGTCTTTATGTGCACCTCCAGGATGGGTAATTATTTTTTTGATCATAATTGTCCAATCAAGTTGGTTGCATCCCGCACGAAGTCGAACTTTTTAGGAAATCAGCCAGTAAGATGTCCTTGTTGCAAAAGCCAGTTTGGTTTATGGTAATTCTTTGTGCCATTTTGAGCGTGTACAGTAGGTGGATGTAAAACTTCTAGGCTCGGTTATCTTCATGAGATGTCCAATGCAGGTGCTTTTACAACCTCTTTATCCGTTCTTTTTTTTTAATCCTCAAGTTCATATCATCGTGTTTCAAATAATCTTTCGAAAATTCGGGAATCGTATCCAAGCCAAGGACGATCTTCTATCCGGTCTGACCGTTGCCCTTGCTTTGGTCCCTGAAGCTGTGGCCTTTGCCATAATTGCAGGGGTTTCACCACTGATCGGATTATATGCCGCTTTTATGGTCTGCCTACTGACTGCGGTTCTGGGTGGCAGACCAGGCATGATCTCGGGAGCGACTGGAGCCCTTGCTGTAATCATGGTATCTCTTGTCCTCTTGGGTAATGAACGCGGAGAGGCTCTCGGACTGGGTTCTGAAATGGGCACTCAATACTTGTTTGCCGCGGTCATCCTCATGGGGGTTATTCAAATTGGGTGCGGTGTTTTAAAACTTGGAAGGTTTGTCCGGCTTATTCCCCAGCCGGTAATGTTTGGATTTGTCAATGGATTAGCCATCGTGATTTTCGAAGCTCAGTTCCCCATGTTTACTGAAAGCCCAACCACTCCTGGTTCCTCTTGGTTAGTCGGTAACGATCTTCAACTTATGATTGGATTGATCGCCCTAACCATGGCAATTATTTTCTTACTTCCAAAAATCACGACTCAGTTCCCATCCTCCCTCGCAGCTATTGGTGCGGTGAGTTTGCTGGTGATTGGTCTAGACTTGGACACACTCGTTGTTCGTGACATGGCTTCCATCGGAGGAGAATTACCCAGCTTGGTTTCCTTTTCCATTCCTCTCAATTGGGACACCCTGGTTTTCATCGCACCCTTTTCATTCATCCTCGCTGCCGTTGGATTAATCGAATCCTTAATGACTCTTACCCTGATTGACGAGCTCACCGAGACCCGGGGCAACAGCACCCGGGAATGCCTCGGGCAAGGAGTTGCCAATGTGGCCACAGGTTTCTTCGGCGGAATGGGCGGTTGCGCCATGATTGGGCAGAGCATTATTAATATTCGCTCGGGTGGACGCGGAAGGCTTTCAGGCATATCGGCGGGTCTTTTCCTACTCGCCTTTATTCTTTTTGCCAGTTCCCTCATCGAAAAAATTCCTTTGGCCGCCCTCACCGGAGTTATGTTTATGGTAGTCATTGGTACTTTTGAATGGTCGAGTTTTCGCATTTTAAGAAAAATTCCTAAAACCGATGCTTTCGTTCTCATCTTAGTTTCTGGAATAACTGTAGTTACCCACAACCTTGCCCTTGCCGTAATTAGCGGGGTGATCGTTTCGGCACTTGGGTTTGCCTGGAAATCGGCTCATCACATTCATCGCGAATCTGAAACTCTTACGGATGGGGCCAAAGTTTATCATTTATCTGGCCCTCTGTTCTTTGGTTCGGTCACCGATTTCAACCTCGGATTTAATCCCGCAGACGATCCTGATTGTGTAATTGTCGACATGAAGGATTCCCGAGTCTGGGACCATTCTGGACTTGAAGCCCTTCATAAATTAGGGGAACGCTACCTCAATGCAGGAAAGAAACTAAAAGTTCAACACATCAGTCGAAACTGCCAGGAGCTTTTGAGAAAGGCTGGAAGCATGGTCGATATCACCGTACTCCCGGACGACCCAAATTATCAGGTCGCCCAAATCAAACTTCCTGAGGAGTCTGCAGGTGCCTCATAAATATTGAAACTACTCCTTTTTCCGATCCGCTTTATCCTTGCCCCTGTTGCATTATTTTCAATGAATCTGATTTTATAACTTCTGAACAGCCTACTCTTTTCTAACCCCAAAGTACCTTATCATGACAGTAGTGAATAAATCCAAAGTCGCCGTTGGCGTAGTCCCCACCCATTTAAAGTTCGTTGGAGCCCTTGTGCCCGATGACAACGGCAAACTTCCACGCACCCGGTCTGGCATTCTCAAAGTGGTTTCAGGCATGCGGGCGATTTGTAAATCTTCTCCGGTTAAACTCCAATGTGTACAAGTCCCCCTATTTCCTGGTGCTGACTCGAAAGACCTACAGGATTTATTCAAAGGAATGAAAGCCCTCAAACTTGAAGTACATCTCATTATGATGGTGGGCGGGGCAAATCCAATCAACCCTAAGGATGAAGATGCAGTGGTAGAGATGCTTTGTTCCGGATTGGCCGTTGCTAAGAAATATCGGGTTAAACATGTTTCCTCTACCTCCTATGAGGAATGGTTATCAGGCAAACCCCTGAAGGGTAAAGCCTATGCCAATGCGGTTCAACAGGTAGTCAAACTTCATGCCCGTTGTTACAAAGAAGCTGGGTTGGAGAAAAGCCCAGTGCAGGCATGGCATCTCGAATTCTTACGCGGTGGAGAGTTTCAAAATTTTACTAATGCAGCCAAAGCCGCTGAGGTGGTCAAAGCGATCAACAAAAAGATACGAAAAAAATTCTTCAAAGTCATGATTGATGCAGCTCATTGTGGAGACTCCGACCTTTCCATGTCAGAGAACGAGGCAGTTATCAAAGACCTGGCTAAAGTCGATGCATTGGGTATCTTCCACGCATCTGCAAAAACCACCCGGGGTTGCCTCTCAACCGATGACGGTTGGATTGCCGCTCTCTTAAATGCATGTGCATCTACCGGTAAACTAGAACATGTTTTCATCGAGCTTTTTCATCATCAAGATGCTGCCCTCGAACCCTTGCGCAAATTGGTTAAAGGGCATGGGGTTGATACCACCGATGGACGAACCTATGACCGAACCGTAGTCGACGGAATCATCGACATTACTCACCGACTTAATAACCTCAAGGCCCGCAAGGTTCTGAAGTAAAAGACTACCGCTCCTCTTATGGAGCCTAAAAACCATGAAGCGTCACAGTCTCTCCTTGGTGACAAAATTCACCTGCTTACTTTTTGCTGTTCTGCCCCTGGTTGGAGCGAAGAAAGAACAGGATCCGTTTGTCCACCCATTTGCCAATCCCGCACACAATCCTGAACTCCCCCAGGTTCTTATCATTGGGGATTCAATATCCATTGCTTACACACCGGCTGTTCGAACCATTCTCAGGGGCGATGCCCAAGTCCACCGTCCAACTACCAACTGCAAATGGTCAGCATTTGGAGATCAGGAAATTGAGAAATGGTTGGGGTCGAAGAAGTGGGATGTTATCCACTTTAATTTTGGTCTATGGGACTGGTATGGTTGGCATCAAAAAGAAAAAGCCACTCCCAAATCCTATGCCCAGAATCTGCAAAGAATTGTAAAGAAACTCCGTAAGACGGGAGCCCGCCTGATCTTCGGATTGACCACACCACCCTGCCTCAAAAAAGAAAAATCCTCTGAAATTTTGGTTTCAATCGAAACCGCTCAATCCTTTAACCGATTGGCTAAAGAAGTTATGGAAAAGAACGGGGTAACTTTAAACGACTTATTTGCGACTATCGGGCAGAAACGATCATCTTATCAAAAAGCAGACAACGATGTACATTACACCAAAGAAGGCACAAAGGTGTTGGCAAATGCTGTAGCTTTGGCCATTCGGGATGCACTTCCGAAGGATAAAGAGAACCTCCCCAAGAAGTCTGTATTATTTATCGCTGGAAACACTAAGCACAGGCATGGATTTCATGAATACAAGGCTGGATCGATTCTTCTGGCCGATGCGTTAAATAGGAGCGGTCTGCCCATTGAGGCCAAGGTTCATTGGTATGGATGGCCAGAGGATGAATCTATCTTTATTGGAGTAGATGCCTGCATCATCTACGCCGATGGAGGCGGAGAGTTTGGTGAGAAGTACGCCTTCCTCCAACAAAAAGTCAAAGGGGGCATGGGAATTATGTTCATGCACTATGGGGTGCACCCGACCAAAGAGGTGGGCGAAAAATACTACAACCAATGGATCGGTGGATTTTACGACGACGACTTTTCCGTCAACCCAAGCTGGATCGCGGAGATGACTCCCAAAGCGGGTCATCCTGTATCCCGTGGTCTTTCGAAGCCGATCCGAGCCTACGATGAATTTTACTACAACTTGAGATTCGATCAATCCTGCAACCATTGCTACCCCCTAGCCACGGCCATTCCCACCAAGCAAAATGTAATACGCTATGGCAGCAGCAAGTTTTGGAACCAGCAGGCGGAAGAATTACTGGGAACCCCTCAGGCACTGCTCTGGTGCAAAGACCCCAAGGAGGGAGCCCGCGGGGCCGGGTTTGTCGGTGGGCACTACCACAGAAACTGGGCAATTGATGATTACCGTACTTTAATTCTAAACACGATTGCCTGGGTCGCCCGCGTGGAAGTGCCCAAAGGTGGCGTGCCCTCCGACCCAATCTCCCTCAAAAAGCTCAATGAAAATTTAAACCGTCCGGACAATCCCGAAATCGTGGAACTTCCTACCTCCGATCTCCTCGAGCAGGAGCCTGCAAAACTTCCACTGCTTGGGCCTGATGGTCGTATGGCTCCTCGCAAAAAGAAAAAATAGTTTAAAAGCTTCAAGTTATTCATAAACCATTTTTGCATTTAATTAGAGAATTATCCTTGGGCACAAGTGCGGATCCGATAGTATAAAATAAATGAAATTACTCTCTGCTTTAATTGCTCTTGGCCTATCCGGAGCCTTTCTTCACGCCGATCAAAAGATTACCGTTACTGGTAACGACTTCATGCAGTTTGATCTTAAAGAATTCACCGTTTCGGCCGGTGAAAAAGTGGACCTTGAATTCAAAAATATCGGAAAGATGCCTAAGATTGCTATGGGTCATAACCTTGTAATCTTAAAGGAAGGTATTAGTGCTTTAAAATTTGGTCAGAAAATCATGGGCATGGGTGCAAGTGCAACCAACCCCATTCCTGAAGCTAGTAAAATAGATGTACTTGCCGCTACTAAACTTCTTGGACCTGACGAAAGTGATACAATTACATTCACTGCCCCTAAACCTGGTGTTTATCAATATCTTTGTAGTTTCCCCGGTCACTTCGCGATGATGCGTGGAACCATGACGGTCAAATAATTTTAAAACTAATTTTTCTCACAAACGCCGGAGCATTTGCTCCGGCGTTTTTTTTACTCGAGGTCGGAAAGTTCCTTTTCAGTCCATGGCAAAAAACGTTCAGTGCCTATGCGATAGTTAGCAATTTCTTGAGCACTCACTAAACCAGACCGATTACCCCAGGCATTTTTAACATAAGTTAAGACATCAGCCAACTGGTCATCTTTCATATATCCATGGGGTGGCATGATGGGAGGTATATTTTCGGCGAGTTTTCCATTTACCTTGATGGGCCCAGACAAACCGTGAACAGCCACTCCAATCAAACGTGACAAAGAACCATTAACCCAGTCGCTTTTTGCCAGTGTGGGTGCCATGTTAGCTAAACCCTTGCCATGAGCTTGGTGGCAAGCCCCACAACTATTGCCATACAATTCGCGCCCTTTTTTGTAAGAACTATATAATTCCTTATCCCGCTTTACCCACTCCGCAGGTTTATCCACATAGTTCGCAACGATTCGCTTCGGGTATCCAGACTCAACAACTTTTAAGGCATATGCAACGAGGGCATGTGGAAAGTCCCCGCTTTTCGATATTCTTTGAGCATCTGCTAGGTTGACCTGAGGAAACACCCCCCCGTACTCCTTTGTATCTCCTGCGGTGCGTAAACCAGTCATGGCTACAAACCAATCAGAGTCGTTTATCGCCAGCTCGGTGGTTTTTGCATCCAAATCGCTAAGACCAACCAAAGTCCACATTGCGTGTACACGGGCAAATGGAGATGCCTGTCTGTTTCTAGCCAATTCCCTGATGGTGGGAACCAAGTCTTGACGGTCACCTTCCACAATTCGCTTTTGGGAACGTAAACGCCACCAAAGATGAGGATGGGATAATCCAGCAACCAAGTTTTGAGGACTGGGCTGAGGTTTTTGATCCTCTGGAACAATTCGATAGATCCTCCCATATCCTATGTGTTTGTCTAATTCGCGCTCTTCAGACTGTCGACGCAGGTAGGAAGTGAGAAATTTTTTGTGTTGGATAACTCCTCGGTGGAAATCCACCACATAAAGGCAACCATCCGGACCAAAAGTTCCATTGACTGGCCTAAAACGTTCATCAGTACTGGCAAGAAATTCTCGTTTCCCCCAAATGGGATCTGCATAAGTCTGGTGCAGATAATCTTCGCTGTGTGGAAAAGGTTTCATTGGGATAAAGGCTCCCACCGTGTTGGTTCCCGGGGACATAGAAAAGATTGCTCCCTCCCACTCTTCACCAAATGCACCGTGACTGTGGACCGCTAGCCCACTTATGGTGGTAACACGAGCGACTCTACCGTCCTCCCTCAAGGAACCAGGCTTATAATTACGGTTTAGAGCAGTGTTCGGACGAATCGCAAACACTTCCCTGGTAGGTGAGCCCACTGTTTTTTTATTGGCGGGCCATGCCCGATCATACATCCCCCAATCCACCTGAAACCAAACGCTGTTACTATTGTGGTATAACCTACCATAGGCATCCGTGGCCATTCCCCATTGTCCTCTTGGATCTGAAGGAGACTCGTCCAACTTGCCCTCCCTCCAAGCAAGCTTGCGCGATGATTTCGAATTATACATCCAATTATCCAAACTGTAGCTCAGGCCATTCTCGGCATGCTCGATATTGTCATATGCCGTAGTGGCGAAATCCATAAGTTTTGTTTTCTGGTCACAGCGGAGATCACCATCATCATCCTGACAGAACCAGATCGCACCACTCTCCACGACCAATACTCCTCCTTCAACAAAGGCAACGCTTCGTACATTAATCATATCATCCACAAAGGCAGTGGACTTATCCATGCGGCCATCTCCGTCAGTATCTTCCAACACCATCACCCGACTCGATCTTTCATTCTCCCCTGTGCCATCAAGATCCTTCATATAAGTGCGAAATTCACCTACCCACATTCTTCCCTGATCATCCCAATCAATAAAGACAGGATCTTTCACCATGGGTTCGCTCGCCACTAACTCCACCTTGAA
>NZ_CAXLML010000089.1:0-6487 GCF_964187505.1 Candidatus Chordibacter forsetii | reverse complement strand
TTAGTCGGGGCAATTGCCGGGGCGAGCGAGTTGGGCACAGCCCTGCCAAGTTTTCATCTTTATGATTCTCCACCCGCTTCGGTTGCCCGACTGCTGGCTGAAGGCTTGACCCGTAAGAGTAAACGGCCCGAACTTCCCCCTGCTGTGGTTTATGCCGCAGAGAATGATTCCCGTGCGGCCACGCGATTGGAGGCTCTTTGCTGGGATCATGCACCTGCTGGATTTGGGGATAAAACAATCTTTTCCGAAACGGTCATTCCTAAAATGTGCACTGTGGTTCAAGATACCGCTCGGATCGAGGCGGAAGGCCTGATCCCCATGTTCCCGGGTGCCAACCGTGCCTTGCTCGTGGAAGCTTATGATCGTATATTAATCGAGGATCATGCACCGGCTGGGTTTGAACGCGGTTTTTCCAATTTTGTGACCAAGCGCCAATTAGATGCTTTTGCTCAGACTAAATTTCTCGGGCATAATGCGGTACATGCCTGGTTGGGCTACCTTGCTGAGAGTGAAGGCTTGTTCTTGATGAGCGAGGTAGGCAAGCGGGACGATCTAATGCGACGGGCATTGGAGGTTTTTCAACGGGAAGTCGGGCCCGGTTTGATCCATGCTCATGCCCGTGGCGGAGATCCGCTCTTTAGTCCCCAAGGAATTTTGGAATATGCCAAGGACGCATTGCAAAGGATGGTAAATCCTTTCCTCAATGATCCGATCGAACGAGTAACCCGTGATCCCATACGGAAATTAGGATGGGAAGACCGGTTGATCGGTGCGATGCGATTGGCTATAGATGCCGGTGTTGAACCACTCCTCCTAAGCGAAGGGGCGAAGATTGCTTTAAGCCGGGCATCTCAGGAGACCGATACATCTCCCGAGAAAGTTTTGGCTAAGATTTGGTCTTCTGAGGCTTCCAAGGAAGAAACCCAACTGGTTCTCTCTTTGCTCCTTTCTTGAGTTGGCTTGTTTCTTCAATTAGCCAGTCGTTCGATTGGTTGAGCGAAATTGAATGATTTATGCCATTCAATGATTGCTTTTCGTTCAAAAACGATCAAATTCTATCATTCAGCCCGATGATACAGGAAAACTCTCCAGCCCTTGCCCCCCAGCGTCGCGAACATTTGCGACAGATGTTGCGGGAAGGTGGAGTTGCCCGGGTGGAAGATTTGCGCCGTAAATTAGATGTATCGGTAGCAACCATTCGTCGGGATTTGGAAATTCTTGAGGAGGATGGAAAAGTCCGTCGGGTACACGGCGGTGCCGTATCAATGGAGAGTCGTTTGGAAGAACCCGTTTTTGAAAACAAAACGAATCTGGCAGCAAAGGAAAAACAACGCATTGCCGAGGAAGCTTACTCTCTCATTGAACCGGACGAAGCAATCTATTTGAATGGGGGCAGTACCACCTTGTTTCTTGCCCGTTTGCTCAGGGAAAGATCAGATTTGACGGTAGTTACCAATTCCCTGCAGGCAGCCATTGAACTGGCGGATTCCGGGCCCAGAGTTATTTTGATTGGAGGAGAACTTCGTAGAATCAGTCAGACCATGGTAGGTCCATTGACTTCGGCTGTTCTTGCTCAAGTCCATGTGGATAAGGCTTTTATGGGCACCATGGGTTTTTGCCTGAAGAACGGACTGACCACCACCGATCCAAACGAAGCTTATTCCAACGAGATTGTGGCAGAACAAGCTGGACAGGTCATTCTGCTTGCCGATTCGAACAAGGCAGAAAAAGTTTGTTTTGCCCGCTTTTCTGATTTCGACAAGATCGATCTTTTGATCACCGATAAGAACCTTTCCGTTGAGTATACCAAATCTTTACCCAAGATCGGCGTGAAGGTACGAACTGTATAATTTTACCCCCACTATTTAAAACAACCCCTAAAAGGAGAAGAAGAAAACAAGACATGGCCACACCCGTTATTATGCCCCGCCAAGGACAATCGGTGGAGAGTTGCATCCTGACCGAATGGAAAGTGAATGTAGGAGACCAAGTCGCCGAAGGCGATGTGCTCGCTGTTATTGAGACAGACAAAGCAAGCTTTGACCTCGAGTCGACTGCCTCTGGATCGGTGCTCGCTCTCTTTTGGGAAGCTGACGACGATGTCCCTGTACTTGCCAATGTTGCTGCCATTGGAAATGAGGGAGAAGATGTTGAAGAATTTCGTCCGGAAGGACAGGGTGGAGCCTCGGCTCCTGTTGCGGAGGCACCCACTCCTGCAGCGGCTGATTCCGTAGCTCAATCCACGAGTCCCGTTGCCACTACTGTTCCTGCTGCTGCACCTGCAGGAGGATCTCTTGTTGCCAGTTCCGGGGTAAGCCCACGGGCTCGACGCCTGGCCCTCAAACATGGGATCGATCCAGAGTCTTTACCGGGAAGCGGCCCCGAAGGACGGGTGATCGAACGCGATATTGAGGCAGTAATTAGTGGACGACCGAGGCTTTCCGCCACTGCTCGTGCCCGTTCCCTTGCTGAAGACTTAGAGCGTCCTGCGCGGGGTACTGGACTTGCGGGTATGGTGCGCTCCCAGGATCTTAAGGTTCCCGGTTCGGTGGAAGGTGCAGAAATCTCACCGGTCAAGGGTATACGTAAGGTCATTGCCGAGCGGATGATTGAGTCTTTGCAAACCACCGCCCAACTGACTTTACAGGCATCCTTCGAACTAACCAAAGCACAGGCGTACCGCAAGGAACGTTTGGATGCAGGACAGTCCAAGGTTTCATTGAACGATGTTATCGCCCACGGAATTATTAAGACCTTGGCTGAACATCCAGAAATGAATGCGCACTTCCTCGGTGACCGGATTGCCACCTTTGAAAAAGTTCACCTCGGCGTGGCAGTGGATACACCACGCGGATTGCTTGTGCCTGTAATTAGTAACGCATCTGATCTTTCCATTGAACAGGTCTCTGCCGAGGTTAAGAAATTGGCTGGAGCTTGCCGCGAAGGAACGATTTCTCCGGATAATTTAAGTGGGGGTTCCTTTACCCTGACCAATTTGGGAATGCTCGGTGTGGAAACCTTTACTCCCGTGCTTAATGCTCCTGAAGTTGCCATCCTGGGTGTTGGCGGAATTGTTCTTAAGCCCAAGCGTACCGAGAGTGGAGAGGTCGAACATGTCGATACTTTACCCTTGAGCCTTACTATTGACCACCAGGCGGTGGACGGTGCGCCAGCTGCCCGTTTCCTTCAATCTTTAGTTGAGCGCCTGGAAAACACCCCAGGTGCTTAAACTGATACATTCTATCTCAAACCAAATAAGAAAAATTCCTTAAGAAGAAATGAAATACGATTTTGCTGTAATTGGAGCCGGACCTGCAGGGTACGTAGCCGCCAAAAAAGCCGCCGGTGCGGGTCTCAAGACCCTACTTGTGGAAAAGAAAAAGCTTGGAGGTGTATGCCTCAATGAAGGATGTGTTCCTTCAAAAACTTTGTTACAAGCTGCCAAAACTTATCATCATGCCAAGCATGGTTCTGTTTTTGGAGTGAATGTGGAAGGTTTAAGCTTTGATTTCCCCAAGGCCCATTCCCACAAGAATGGAGTGATGGACAAAATGCGTGACGGTATTGCCGGGTTGATGAAGAAGTACAAAGTCGATGTAGTCGAGGGAGAGGCCGTCCTTCAACCCAACCGTAAAATTGTGGTTAATGGCGAGGAGCATGAAGCTGATAATATTTTAATCTGTACTGGTTCTTCTCCGGCAGTTCCCCCAATCCCTGGAATTGATCAGGAACATGTGGTCGACTCCACGGGTATTCTTAACCGCGAATCCTTGCCCAAACGATTAATCGTGGTTGGTGGAGGTGTGATTGGTTGTGAGTTTGCCTGCATGTATGCATCCGTTGATGTACCGGTGACCGTGCTCGAGGCTATGCCGGAAATCTGTCCTAATCTTGACTCGGAAATTTCTGCCACTTTGCGCAAGGAACTCGAAAAGAAAGGCGTGGAATTTAAACTGGAATCCAAAGTCGAAGAGATTGGTAAATCCACTGTAACTTATAACGATGGCTCCAATAGCCAGGAAATTGAAGGCGATCTTGTCTTGGTGGCTACTGGTCGCCGGCCCAATGTTTCCGGACTTGGCTTTGAAGAAATCGGATTAGAATTTTCTCCCCGTGGTATCAAATCTGACGATCGTGGAGCGACCAATCTTCCTGGCGTGTGGGTTGCTGGTGATGTCACTGGCCAGGCTTGGCTTGCTCATGCAGCCAGCCGGATGGGTGAAGTGGTGGTTAACAATATTACTGGTCGTACCGACCGTATGCGTTTCGATGCCATGCCCGCAGTGGTCTATACCAGTCCAGAGGTCGCGGTGGTCGGGTTGACCAAGGAGGAAGCCGAGGAGCGAGGAATCAAGACGCGTTCTGGCCGTATTCCTATGGCAATTAATGCTCGGTACATTGCGGAAAATCCAGATGAAAGTGGTCTGTGCAAAGTCGTTTTGGAAAAAGATACCAATCGATTGCTCGGAGTACATATGGTTGGTGGTGCCTGCTCTGAAATGATCTTCGGTGCAACTGCCATGCTCGAAACCGAACTGCGCGAAGAGGAAATTGAAGAGATTGTATTTCCTCATCCGACCACATCCGAAATCATCAAAGACGTATTTATGGCGGTTCGCTAAAAACCCTCGTCGATCACTTAAACAAGAAAACTCTCTAACACCCATTCTCCATGCCAAAGTCACAAATTGTCGAACCTGCAGAGGAACGCAAAGCGGGAACAATTCCCTTCAAGGAAATTCCCCTCAATCAATACAAAGATGATTTAAAAAAGGAAGTCGAGACCCACGGGGCCGAAGCCCTTATCGGAATCTACGAGGATATGCTGCTCATTCGCGAATTCGAGAGCATGCTCCAAAGTATTAAGACCCAGGGATCCTACGAAGGAATCGAATACGATCACAAGGGCCCCGCTCACTTGTCCATCGGGCAGGAAGCATCTGCGGTTGGCCAAGCCTTTCTTTTGGGAGTGGATGATCATATTCTTGGTTCTCACCGGTCTCACGGTGAAATTCTCGCCAAAGGAATGTCATCCATTCGTAAGCTAGATGATGATCGTTTGATGGAAATCATGAAAGGCTTTCTTGATGGAGACTGTTTTGGAGTGGTTGAAAAAGAGGGGGCTGAAAATGTTAAGGCACTCGCACGCAACTTCCTTCTCTACGGTGCATTGGCCGAGGTCTTCGGGCGGGCTAATGGATTCAACCGTGGACTGGGTGGTTCGATGCATGCCTTCTTTACTCCCTTTGGCATTCTTCCCAATAATGCAATTGTAGGTGGATCTGCCGATATTGCCATGGGTGCTTCTCTTTTTAAGAAGTGTAACCGCAAACCAGGAATCGTGATTTCCAATGTTGGGGATGCATCCATGGGATGTGGGCCGACCTGGGAAGCAATGAATTTTGCATCAATGCGTCAATTCCATGAATTGTGGGAAGATTCAATGAAGGGCGGATTGCCCATCATTTTTAATTTCATGAATAATTTCTACGGCATGGGCGGACAGACAGCCGGTGAAACCATGGCCTTTGACTTTCTTGCCCGTGTTGGTGCGGGAGTTAATCCTGATTCGATGCATGCCGAGCGTGTGGACGGATACAATCCACTGGCCGTGGCCGATGCCATCCGTCGTAAAAAGACATTGCTCGAACAGGGAGACGGACCCGTGCTTTTGGAAACGATTACTTATCGATATTCCGGACACTCGCCCTCCGATGCTTCCTCTTATCGTCTGAAGGAAGAGATCGAAGCCTGGCAGGCAATTGATCCAATCGAGGCTTATGCCAAGGAAATTATCGATGGCGGACTAATCACCGCTGAACAAATTGAAGAACGTAAGACAGAAACCACCAAGGCGATGACTCAAGCATGCAGGCTTGCATCCAGCTTGGAGATTTCCCCCCGTTTGCCTTCGGAAAAAATTGCCGGGTTGATGTTTTCCAAACGTAAGGTCGAAAATTACGATCCTTCCCGTACCCCTGAACTTATCTTGCCGGCAGCAGAAAATCCACGTGTGCAAGCATTGGCCAAGAAATCAAGAGCGGGAATCATCGATGGTAAACCAGTTTCAAAAAACAAAGTTTATCAATATCGCGACGCCATTTTTGAAGCCGCCTTTCATCGTTTCCAAACTGATTCAACCTTGGTTGCATACGGGGAAGAAAATCGGGACTGGGGAGGCGCTTTTGCATGTTACCGCGGATTAACCGAATCTTTGCCTTATCACCGTTTATTCAATTCTCCTATATCTGAAGCTGCGATTGTAGGATCGGCTGTTGGGTATGCCTTGCAGGGAGGACGTGCTTTGGTTGAGTTGATGTATTGTGACTTCATGGGCCGTGCAGGAGATGAGATTTTCAACCAGTTGGCCAAATGGCAGAGTATGTCCGCATGCGTGCTGGAAATGCCAGTAGTTTTACGGGTGTCTGTGGGATCAAAATACGGTGCTCAACATTCTCAGGACTGGTGTGCGATTTGTAACCATATT
>NZ_CAXLML010000088.1:0-23737 GCF_964187505.1 Candidatus Chordibacter forsetii | reverse complement strand
CGGTACTGGTTTTTTATTCAAAAACCGCAGTCCTTATGAAAATGACGAAGCGAAGCAGTGGTTCCTGGATGCATTGGAACTCCAAAAAACGGACGAAATCTCAGATGCCTTAAAACAGTTTGAAAGATTTACCAAAAGGAGATGTGACTTGGTAATAAAACTAGAGGATGTTCAAGTATTGGTGGGTCCAGAAGCTCTCTATCAGGCAGCAATGATTCGAGAGAAGCAGGGAGATTGGAAAAAAGCGTTTGATCATTTGCAGCTTATCGCACGGGCTTATGTTAGGTATGATTTCGAGCGGGTCGCTAATTCATTGATGAGGATAGCTGAACTTCTTGCGACTGCTGAACTTCCAAAAAAATGGGGCGTGATTCCCAGGCTGCGCTCTGGTTCAGATGATCGAGAGCGCCTAAATCAAATAGTTGAGCTTTCTCGAGGCCCTCAATTTGCCCCACGGGCTCTTATGGTTTTGGCAGAAATTTCTCTTCAGGATGACAAAGAAGAAGAGGCTGTGAATGCCTTGGAAAGGTTGGTGAATTATTACCCGGATCATTACCTATCCGAAAAAGCTTATTTTAAGCTTGGGGAAATCTACAAAGGTTTTGTATCTGGTCCTTCCTATGATCAAGGCTCCACCCTTAATGCGTTAAACTATTTCGAAGATTATTTGATTTTATATGATCAACCACCTAGGCGAGGCCCTGATGAAACCATTTCCAATTACCAGCAACGTATAAAAGAGAGTGCCGAAAGGAAAAAAGTGGCTCAAACTAACAAAAATAAAATGCGGGCTAGCTTGGCCCAAAGTAAGTTGGAGATTGGAAGATATGTTGAAAATTATGGTAAGTACTTTCTTACCCATTGGGAAAAATTAGGTAACAAACCCGCTTTGCAGTTCTATAATCAGGCAATTACTACAGCTCCCGAGTCAGATGCAGCTAGAGAAGCAGAAATGCGGGTAGCTGAATTGAGAAATGATTAAGTTTTTTTGGGGTAACCTTTTAGCTTTTTTACCCCTATTTATCTTTGCTGCCTGTTCCTACAAGCTGGGGTACCCTGAGGCAGGAGAAGGCTTTTTTCATTTACGAGTCAAGAATGACTCGATGGCACCAATCCTAGGGGCAAAGGTTGACCGAGAGCTTCGTAAAAAAATACTCAAAAATGGGACTTTTATTTTGGTTCAGAACCAAGAAGATGCTGATGTTTCTATCTTGGTCACACTCTCCAATTACACTGATTCGACCGAAGCGTACCGTCCTGAGGATTCTTTACTTGCGGCAGGTTTAAATTTAGGCATCTCGGCTAAGATTGAACTTCGTGATCAAAATGGTGATATTTTTCTGGAAAAGCAGGTTAGTGCTAATGCATCCGTCCTCCGTTCTGAGTCTACGCGGTTACCCGAAGAGAGTTCTTCCTTGCATGCCATTGCGGAGGAATTAGCCTCTGAAATTCATCTTTCTATCTTGAATCAATCCTGGTGAAATATTTCTTTTTGTTATGAAAAAAATCTTAGCTCCCTCCCTTTTAGCAGGTGATCATGGAAACTTGCGTTCTTCTTTGCTTGAAGTTGAACATGACGGCAGGGAGTGGATTCATTTAGATCTAATGGACGGACATTTTGTCCCTAACTTAAGTTTTGGACCGCAAACGGTTGCTGATTTGCGACCACATTCAAAATTGTTCTTTGATGTACATTTGATGTTAGCACGTCCTGATCTTTATTTAGATGCTTTTATTAAGGCTGGCTCCGAACTTATCACCATTCATTTGGAACCTCAGTACGATCACCAAGCGGCGTTAGATAAAATCCGTTCGGCTGGTGTTAAGACTGGCTTGGCAATAAACCCAGGCACCCCCGTAGATCTTTTCTTCCCTTATCTCGATCAGGTTGATCTTGTCCTATGCATGACGGTTAACCCTGGTTTCGGAGGTCAGAGTTTCAAAGGATTTGTTTTAGAAAAAGTACGCGAGCTTGCCAAGCGCCGAGAGTCTCAAAATCATTCCTTCTTAATTGAAGTCGATGGGGGAGTTGGTCCCCAACATGTCGAAGAGTGCTTGGATTCCGGTGTTGATGTATTTGTGGCAGGAACTTCCTACTACAAGTCATCCCCTCAGGAACGGGCAGCATTTGCCCGTTCCATCGGAGAAGAATAAAAGCGGACTTTTAAAAGTTCGGTTTAAAGAAAGGGAGCCAACACTAAGGCTACCACAGAGATTAATTTCAATAAAATGTTCAGAGATGGGCCGGAGGTATCCTTGAGCGGATCTCCCACGGTATCACCAACCACAGTAGCTTTGTGAAGTTCAGAACCTTTTCCGTGAATTACGCCATTAATTTCATATCCTTCCTCAACCATTTTCTTGGCATTGTCCCAAGCCCCACCTGAATTGGATTGAAAGAGGGCAAGAAGCACTCCAGATACAGTTACTCCGGCAAGTAAGCCGCCAAGCATAGTGGCGCCGCCACCAAATCCTATGGCAACAGGAGTAGCGATCGCAACAAGTCCGGGAGCTACCATTTCTTTAATTGCAGATTGGGTAGAGATTTCTACGCACTTTCCGTATTCGGCTGAATCAATTGCTTCATCAAAAGAATCTCGGTCGCTTTCTGACCATTCGGATGTGGGCTTGCCATCATTGAGCTTCATTACCTCAAGCGCTTTTTTAAGTGCAGGAATGTCACGGAATTGTCGGCGAACTTCATGAATCATAGACATGGCAGCACGACCTACTGCACCCATAGCCAAAGCACTAAAGAGAAAAGGAAGCATTGCTCCGATAAAAAGGCCAGCCATCACCTTGGGGTGAGTAACATCGATGGAGCCAAGGGGTTCTGCATGTGTTTGATCGTAGGATGCAATAAAGGCAGCAAAGAGAGCAAGTGCGGTAAGAGCAGCAGAACCGATCGCAAAACCTTTTCCAATTGCGGCGGTGGTGTTCCCCACGGCATCCAATTTGTCGGTTCTTTGCCTAACTTCCTTAGGTAGTTCTGACATTTCAGCAATTCCACCAGCATTATCAGAAATCGGACCATATGCATCTACAGCAAGTTGAATCCCAGTATTGGAAAGCATCCCTACGGCCGCAATGGCAATTCCGTACAGACCAGCCATCTCGTAGGCTCCTACAACAGCAGCGGCAATTACTAAAACGGGAAGGGTGGTGGATATCATACCTACGCCGAGACCAGCGATAATGTTTGTGGCATATCCAGTTATGGATTGCTCTACAATGGCCTTGACGGGCTTCTTATGAGTGCCGGTGTAGTATTCTGTAATAAGTCCGATCGCAAGTCCTGCCACCAATCCAATAATCGTAGCCCAGAATACTCCCATCGAAGTAAAGCTTACTCCTCCAAATGTCCAACTTTCTGGTAAAAATTTATCAATGAGAAAATAAGAAGCTGCAATCATTAGACCAGAGGATACAAATTCTCCGGTGTTAAGAGCTTTCTGTGGATCTCCATCGTCTCCTACTTTGACTAAAAAAGTTCCTAAGATTGAAGTTATAATCCCAACAGCACCAAGGATAAGTGGTAGGAATACGGGAGATAGACCACCAAGGAAATCAACAAAGTCTGTGGAACCTGCAACCATGGCGGCTCCTAACACCATGGTGCCGATGATAGAACCAACATAAGATTCAAACAAATCGGCACCCATGCCAGCAACATCACCAACATTATCACCAACATTATCTGCAATGGTCGCAGGGTTTAATGGATGATCTTCTGGGATGCCCGCTTCAACTTTGCCTACAAGATCAGCCCCAACATCTGCGGCCTTCGTGTAAATACCTCCACCAACTCTGGCAAACAGAGCAATGGAGGAAGCTCCGAAAGAAAATCCAGTTAGCACGGATAGAGTCGTTGTAAGACCATCTTTGTTTTCAAAGGCATTAAATTGATCGCTAAAAAGAGCAAATAGACCTCCCAGACCAAGGATTCCAAGGCCGACGACGCTTAAGCCCATTACTGCACCACCCGAAAAGGCAACTTCAAGTGCTTTTCCAAGACTGTCCTTAGCTGCATTGGCTGTACGAACATTTGCCTTCGTGGCAACTTTCATTCCCAAATAGCCAGCGAGGGCTGAACAAAAAGCTCCAACTACAAAAGCCACAGCAACAAGGCCATGGCTGTTAGGATTGTTATTGCCGCTCCAATATAAGACTGCTGCAACGGCAATCACAAAGATGAAGAGCACCCGATATTCGGCTCTCAAGAAAGCCATAGCACCATCCTGAATGCTTTTGGCGATCTTTTTCATACGGTCCGAACCTTCTGGAATTGCGTTGATAGAATGTGTTTTCCACCAGGTGAATAAAAGAGCAATAACTCCAATTGCAGGTATAATAATCGGCAGATCGTCTAAGGTCATAGGTTTTATGATTTAAGTTGTGGGCTGATTAATCATTAGATCAAGTGATCGAAAATGATTGATTTCGATCGCTTATGATCGATTTTAAGAGAAATAGCAAGATTGAAGTCTAGGTTGTGTCTCGTACAACCCTACCTTCTACCTTGCAAATTTTAGGGCAAATGTTTGAATGAATACATGATTAAGCAATTATCATATGTTCTGCTTTTCCTTTTTCTATTCTCATCCTGCGAGAATAGATATCGTAGGGGAGGGGCATCTGCACAACCCCAAGCCCCAGTAGATTCCAAATTTATTGGAAAAACCAACGGAGACGCCTACCAGGTTAGTCAGAGCGAATACGATGCAAATTTCGTTACGCGTTATGGTTTACTTTATTTAAAGGCGAGCCAAGATCCCTTTTCTGGTAGGGTGCTTACGGTAAATTTTGGAGAAAGCGGTGAATATGTTTCTTCTGATGAATCATGGAAAGAGGGTCGTAAGCATGGAAACTGCTCCAAGTGGTTCTCGAACGGAATCAAAATGTACGAACGAAATTATCAGGATGGCAGATGGCACGGGTCAGTTACGCGGTGGTGGCCCAATGGGCAGAAGATGTATGTTCGAGCTTACACCAACGGCGTGAGGCATGGAAAAGAAGCTACTTGGAGATCGGATGGGACGCCATTATCTTTGTCAGGTAACGAAACGCCCAAGGTTGAGGTGGTTGAGTCCTCTGCTTCAAAACCTGAGGAAGGCTTCCCTGTGGTTGATCTTTCTAGTCCTGCAGTTTCGTCTGAGCCAGAAGGCAGTTCAGTTAATTTTAGCCCTGATAATGCTTTAGTACCTCAGGATGATGATTTGGGCGATTTGCCTGGATTACCTGATGCCAATTCAGACGAAGCTTCAGTAGATGATTTTTCAGATTTACCTACTTTTCCCCCGATGGAAGAAGATTTGCCTGGGCTTGATGAGCCAAGTTCTGAACTGCCTATTCTACCCAATGCCAGTGACCCTGAAGTAGTACTTCCGGGTCTCGAGGAAACACCATCAGGTGCAACAGATGAACCGTTGTTACCAGGATTGCCCGGTGTGGATGATGGAGGCTTGCCAGCATTGGCTGAGTTTGAAGAACCTGAAGCCTCTTCGGATGCGGGCTTACCCGATCTCCCGGGGCTGCCTGAAGCTGGAGATTCCGAAGGATTGCCTCCTTTGCCCGGTATGGAGGACGAAGGCGGGTTGCCTCCTTTGCCCGGTATTGATAATGGAGGTTTTGACGACTTGCCTGCATTACCACCACTTCCCTAATTTCATAAACTCACAATTTTTCCATTGCTTCCTGAATTGTGAGCTGATTGGTCTCATTATTTTCAATAACTTTAGGTAATTTATGTCTGATTTTAACGAAGAAGAATCCTCAGGTCGAAGAAAGTTTATTCGCGTTACCACAATTGGAATTTCAGCTGCTTGTGGAATTTTTCCTTTAGCTGCAGGGATTCCCGCTTTGCTGGACCCAGTAAAGAAAAACTCAGGGGAATCAGCCAAGGTTCCTTGGTCAAAAGTTGCTCCATTTGCCTCACTGCCTGAAGATGGGTCACCAGCCAAGTTTGAAGTGGTTCAGGAAACAGTGGTTGATGCTTGGACAACTTACAAAGACATTCCGGTGGGAGCCGTTTACTTAACTCGCAAACAAGATGAAGTAATCGCATTTAATTTAAAATGTCCGCACCTTGGCTGTGCTATCGATTTCCGTAAGCAAACCAATGATTATTTTTGTCCGTGCCATAATAGTTCCTTTGCATTGGATGGTTCGGTAACCACCGAAAATAGCCCAAGTCCGCGTCCGATGGATACGATGGAAACCAAGGTGGAGAAGGGACAAGTTTGGATTCGCTTTCAACAATTTAGGCCCAATATAGAGGAAAAGATTCCCTTGTCATGAAAATGATTTTTGATTGGCTCGACGATCGTTCGGGCTACCGGACTCTTTTGCATGAGGTTTTATACGAAAAAGTTCCCGGGGGAGCTCGTTGGAGGTATGTCTGGGGGAGTTGTTTAACCTTTGCTTTTTTTACTCAGGTTGTCACGGGAACTCTACTATGGATGTTTTATAGTCCAAGTGCCCAAACAGCCTGGGAAAGCGTTTATTTTTTACAGTACCAAGTTTGGGGAGGATGGTTTTTGCGAGGAGTCCACCATTACATGGCTCAGGCGATGATTGTCCTGCTTGTCTTGCATCTTATGCAAGTCGTGATTGATGGGGCTTACCGGGCGCCACGTGAGTTAAACTTTTGGTTTGGTGCCTTAATGATGGGAGTAACTTTGGCTCTTTCTTTAACCGGCTATTTGCTTCCATGGGACCAAAAAGGATATTGGGCAACTGCGGTGGCGACCAACTTGATGGCAGAAGTCCCTTTAATAGGCCCAGCCATTCAACAGGTAGTGGTTGGCGGGGTTGAGTATGGGCATCATACTCTAACTCGATTTTTTGCTCTTCACGCAGGGGTTTTACCGGCAATGCTAGTGGGCTTAGTGGTAGTGCACATCTATTTATTTCGAAAGCACGGAATCCATGTTAAGGAACCAAGACCCAAAAAAGATTCGTACTTTTGGCCCGATCAAATCCTTAAAGATGCGATTGCCTGCCTCGCTGTGTTGTTGGCAGTGGTTGCACTTACGGTTTATTTTCATGGTGCCCCACTTGGTCCCCCTGCTGATCCTGCCAATGAGTTTCCTGCTCGGCCAGAATGGTATTTCCTTTTTCTTTTTCAGTTGCTCAAGTATGTACCTGCATTTTGGGGAGCAGTCATTATACCCGTCTTTCTTGCCCTGTGGATCTTTTTGCAACCCTTCATCGGGTCCACCCGACCTGGTCATCAGTTAAATATTGGCTTTTGGTGGACCTTGATTGCTGGATCGGTTGCTCTTACTTTATTGGCGTTTTCCGAGGATAGCGCCAACCTGCGACATTCTGCCGCATTGGAGGAAGCTGATTGGCAGGCAGAACGGGTATTATCAATTGTTCAAGAAGAGGGTATACCTCCTGCAGGTGCAGTTACTCTATTGAGGAAAGATCATGAAAATAGGGGACGTAATTTGTTTGCTGCCAACTGTGCAAGTTGCCACCGTTACAATGGTCATGACGGGCGCGGGTATCCCCTAGATGATGCCCAGTCTGCTCCGGAATTAGCTGGGTTTGCCAGTGTTGAATGGATCACCAAATTACTCAATCATGAGCATTATATATCGGAAGAATATTTTGGTGGCACCAAATTTAAGAATGGTACGATGGCCCGAAAAGTTTTGGCTAAATATACAGCCGAAGAAATTGCGTTACTTCCTCGCATTGCCACATTGCTTTCCGATATGGCCGAACTTCCCTATCAAACCCCCTTATCCGAGGATGAGAGAGAAGAATTGCTCGCCCTCTTTTACAATGATGATTTGGTCTTCCAGGACGGTTTGGCTTGTATCGATTGTCATGACATTGATTCCGAAGAAGAGGGCTACGCTCCTGACCTGACCGGTTATGGTTCCGATGAATGGACAATTGCTTTTCTTGAAAACCCAGAAGATGAAAGGTTTTATGGAGATGAGAATGACCGGATGCCTTGTTACGGAAGGGATGGAAAGTTAACAGACGAAGAAATTAAAATCATCTCAGACTGGATACGCTCCCGTCCGTCCGAGTAATTCTCTTAATTTATTTTGTATTTTGGGTTAGGCATGACTTAATCCAAGTGTGTAAAAGTACTTGGATTGGTTAAAGAAATGTTCTATCTAAGTAAATGTAATTGATGTAGGATAATCGCTAAAAGGTAGAAATAGAAAAAATCTAATGACCCAAGTTTACCTTTATCAAGATGGCCAACAAGTTGGTCCCTATGAGTTGGAAGCATTGCAAAGTTGGATTCAGTCCGGACAATTACAACCTACCGAACCAGCATGGTTTGAAGGCTGTCCTGGCTGGGTAACCCTGGCCGAAGTCCCTGGTATTATTCTTCCACAGGGCGGGCAGGGTAATCGTTCTTTGGATGTGCCTCCTTTTGAAGCCTATGAGGGGGAGGATCCATATCTTTTTATCAGTTACTCTCATCAGGATGCTCACTTAGTTTACCCGGAAATTACAATACTTCGCGAAACCGGCTACAATGTATGGTACGACGAAGGAGTTGCAGCGAGTAACGAATGGCCGGAAGAAATCGCCAATGCGGTACTTGGATGCAGTGTGTTTCTTTGTTTTATATCACCACGAGCGACAGATTCCATAAACTGTCGGAATGAAATCAATCTGGCTTTAAATGAGAAAAAACCGTTCTTGGCGATTTACCTTGAAGATACCGATTTGCCACCTGGTCTTCGTCTGCGGATGGGGGATTTACAGGCGATTTTGAAAAATAAAATACCCGTTGATAGGTATTTTCATAAGGTTTCAGGCACTTTGGATCAATTGCTCGGTCGCAAGGGAAAAGTCAATTTAGGTGCTTCCGAAAAAGCAACATCTCTCTTTGTTTCTCGGGGTGGTCAAACCTTTGGGCCTTATTCTTCCGAACAAGCTAATCAATTTTTACAAACTGGACAATTGCTGGTCACTGACTCAGCCCTGCTTGAGGGACAAACGGAGTGGAAACCTCTTCCCGACATTATCAATATGCTGAAGGAGACTGCTAGCAGGCAAGCTAGGGCAGTAAGTGCGGACCTTCCTGTAGTTGAGCAACCTTCTGTGCCAGCTACCGTTTCAGCGAAAGGACAAAAGAAAAAGAATGTAAAAAAATCAGTCAAGGTACGTGGATTAAATACCAAACAAACCACTGTAAAAGTAAAAGAAAAGAGTTTGGCTTCCAAATTTATCGCAACCTTAGCTGTCTTTTTTGTAACCGGATTAGTTGTTTGCGGATCGACCTTAGGATCTTACCTCGTTGCTCCCTCTCAAGTCGGTCCAATTGTGCGCAAATTTGGAGTGCCCATAGATCAATGGTTTCCTGGTCGAGAACCCGATTCAGTAGAGATTACAGAGGCGCCTCCCGGTATGATGGCAGATTTGAGGCTCGCTCCTGAACAATGGCATCATTTACGTTCATCCGGTATTGTTATCATGCCAATAGAGGGGCAAGTTGGTTTGCAGGTAATCTCTCCAGTTGATCCCAAGCTGGCCATGAATGATGAAGATTTAAAAATATTGCAGTACATTGCTCAACATTTGGTTATTTTGGATCTTACGAACTCTCAGGTTTCGGATACCGGCTTGGCGATTTTGCAAAAGTTTCCCAACCTTAAAAAATTAATTCTCGAAGGCTCGGAAAAAATTACCACCGCTGGAATAAGAAATGTTTCAACCATTCCGAGCTTGGAACTTTTAAACCTCATTCGATTAAAACTAGACGATACTGTAGTCGATTCTCTATCTCTTATGGGAGGACTGCAGCAAGTTTTTCTTTATCAAACTGGTCTTTCCAGCGAGGCGATACAAAAATTAAAAGATTCCCGCCCCCGAATGTTTGTAAACGCAGGTTAGGGTTTCTTGGTTTTTATTTCAGCTTTGCGGTTTGGAAAACAAGATCGGCAGATCAAACACTTGAGTCCATAGCAGGATCGAGCAGGGCAATGCTCCCGACCATAGTAGATGATTTGAAGATGAAGATCGTTCCATCTTTCTTTTGCAAAATGTCTTTTTAAATCTCGCTCTGTTTGAACAACACTTTTCCCTGAGGTTAGTTTCCATCGCTGGGCCAAACGATGTATGTGAGTATCGACCGGAAAAGCAGGATGATCGAACACTTGGGCCATTACCACTGATGCGGTTTTATGGCCCACTCCAGGTAGAGATTCCAGTGCCTCAAAGGACGATGGTACGACACCTTGGTATTGATCGATGAGAATAGAAGAGAGGTCTCGAATGGCCTTAGCTTTTCGTGGAGCTAAGCCACATGGTCGAACGATCGAATCGATCTGATCGACCGAGTGGGTGGCCATATCTTTGGGGTTGTCTGCTAATTCAAATAAGCTTGGGGTTATTTTATTCACCCTAGCATCTGTGCATTGTGCAGACAGAAGGACGGCGACTAAAAGGGTGTAAGGATCTTTGTGATCAAGAGGAATAGGCGGGTCGGGATACAATTCATCGAGCTTACGATCGATGAATTGAATTCTTTCCCCAAGGTTCATTGATTTGTTCAACAAGGTGAACCGCCTTCCTTAATTTTGTAATTTGACGATTCCAAATCTACCTGACTTGATCCAGGGTCTTGAATAACCACCCTTTTAAAGTTAAAGGCCGATTCCACGCCTTTACGTGATTGGTAGTGGGAAAGGAAGGGTTGATGGATGATCAATGCATCGTCTATTAATCCCTTTTCTACCTGAGAGCCTTCTCTGCCTTTATTAGAAGTTACTTTTAAGTTATGGCCGGAATCTTCAAGGGATTTTGTCAAGCCAAGCACTCTAGAAATGTAACCCACCAACCGTCCAGGAGTGAAATCAATTTTCTTAGGACTGACCAGGTTCATGCCGTTAGTATATTCTTTTCGATTCGGTAAAGCTTTTTGGGAATAACTCACCAGCATACACGATTTTGAGTCATTATGTAGTATGCAAAAGATTTTCATTTTTTGGGTTCTTTTTTATTCCTGAGTTAAGAAACGATCCTGTATGAAGTGCAACCTCTTTGTCACGGATTAATTTTAAAGGACTAGAATTGGGACAAATTGACCCAGGTTGGGCGGACCTAATCAGTATCCGTCACATAAATTCTTCGCTTAATTAGGAATACTTCGCCCATAGGCTTGTGTTTATGAAGGTTTTCAGGCGAATATAATTGGTATGTATTCTGCAAGAGAAGATTCGTTATGAATGTAGACCCCGAAAAATTTACTGAACTTGGAATTTCTGCTATTCAGGAAATGGCAAATGTAGCTAAGCGAAACGGACAGCAGGAGGTGGAGGTTTGGCATCTTCTTTCTGTCTTGATGAATCAAGAGAATGGCATTGTCCCGGCCCTAATGGATGAAATGAAAGTGGGTGCCGCACCGGTACAACTTTCTTTACAACGGGAACTCAAAAAATTACCTAAGATTGCAGGAAATGTTAATACTGCCCGATCCTACGCATCCTCTGCACTTACTGAGGCAGTGGAAAAGGGACAGGTCATATCTAAAGAAATGCAGGATGATTATGTAAGTACAGAACATTTACTACTCGGCTTATCTTCCGTGGGTAAGCCTGCAAGCTTTCAAAACTTTTTTAAGAATTTTGCCCTAACAGAGAAAAAAATCCGTGAGGCGATTATTAAGGTTAGGGGTGGACAAAAAGTAACTTCTAAAACACCGGAGAATTCCTTTCGTGCACTTCAAAAATACGGTATCGATTTAGTGGAACAGGCAAAAGCGGGAAAGCTCGATCCTGTTATTGGCCGAGATTCTGAAATTCGACGAGTAATTAGAATTCTTTCCCGAAAGACCAAGAATAACCCAGTACTCATCGGTGAGCCTGGAGTGGGTAAGACGGCGATTGTGGAAGGACTTGCTCAACGGATTGTCCGCGGAGATGTGCCCGAAGGATTAAAGGATAAAACGATTTTTACTTTAGAAATGGGCTCCTTGCTAGCCGGTGCAAAATTTCGTGGTGAATTTGAAGAGCGTTTAAAAGCCGTCCTTAACGAGGTGAGTAAGTCAGAAGGAAGAATTGTCCTCTTTATTGATGAAATGCACACGATTGTGGGTGCAGGCAAAGCGGAGGGTGCGATTGATGCGGGCAATATGCTTAAACCAATGCTTGCCCGTGGTGAGCTAAGATGTATTGGTGCTACCACCTTAAATGAATATCGTAGGCATGTCGAAAAAGATGCAGCCCTCGAACGGCGTTTTCAGACCGTACTCGTCGATCAGCCAAATGTTGAGGATACGATATCCATTCTGCGTGGTCTGCGTGAACGTTTTGAAATCCATCACGGAGTAAACATTCGCGACGAGGCAGTGGTTCAGGCTGCGGTTCTTTCAAACCGTTATATCTCTGATCGTTTCTTACCGGACAAAGCCATTGATTTAGTAGACGAGGCATGTGCCATGATTCGTACCGAACTTGATAGTATGCCCGCGGAACTAGACGAGGTCAGTCGGCGTGTATTACAGTTGGAAATCGAAGAAACTGCTCTGAAACAGGAAAAGGATAAGTCGAGCAAGGATAGACTCGAATCTTTGTGCAAAGAACTTGGGAACGCTCGAGACAAGATGGAAACGATCAAGCGGCAATGGGAGAACGAGCGCCAGGGAATTGATAATGTCCGTGTCCTACGCGAGCAGATCGAGTCCACACGAGCAGAAATGGAACGAGCTGAGCGGGCCTATGATTTAAACTTAGTTGCCGAACTTAAGCACGGGAAACTGCCAAAGTTGGAAGAGGAATTAGAAACCCTTGAACAAATGGAAAAGCAGGAGGATTCCATTTTAAAAGAAGAGGTAACATCTGAGGAGATTGCCGAGATTGTAGCCCGTTGGACCGGCGTACCTGTGACTAAATTAATTGAGGGAGAGCGCGAAAAACTTTTACGGCTCCAAAGTATTCTTCATCAGCGGGTAATTGGACAAAATGAGGCAGTAGATGCCGTTTCTGATGCGATTTTGCGAGCCCGTGCCGGGATCAAGGATCCACAAAGGCCCATTGGATCCTTTCTTTTTCTTGGTCCCACAGGGGTAGGAAAGACCGAACTGGCTAAGACTTTAGCCGAGAGTCTTTTTGATAACGAAAGCAATGTGGTCCGCATCGATATGTCGGAATACATGGAGAAACACTCCGTTGCCCGGCTCTTAGGAGCTCCCCCTGGTTATGTCGGTTATGAAGAGGGCGGTCAATTAACCGAAGCTGTACGTCGAAAACCCTATTCGGTGATTCTTTTTGATGAGATTGAAAAAGCACACCCGGATGTTTTTAATGTGCTTCTTCAATTGATGGATGATGGCCGACTAACTGATTCCCAGGGCCGGACGGTCGACTTTAAAAATGTGGTGGTCATTATGACTTCAAATGTAGGTAGCCGTTATTTGCAGGAAGATTTTCTTGATAATGAAATTACAGAATCTGCCCGTGAATCGGTTATGGCTGAATTGCGGGATCATTTCCGCCCAGAGTTTTTAAACCGTATTGACGATGTTGTACTTTTTAAGCCCTTATCCCTCGATGAAATTACTTCCATTGTTGATCTCCTTCTTGCCGGTTTAAATAAGCGATTACTTGACCGAAAAATCATCGTTGGGTTTACCGATGCTGCCAAGAAATGGATTGGAGAAAAGGGATATGATCCCACTTATGGTGCCCGTCCTCTTAAACGTTTTTTACAAAAGCAAGTGGAGACTCAACTTGCCCGTGCCTTAGTTTCGGGTGAGGTTGAGGAGGGGAGTGAAGTATCCTTTTCAGTCAAAGACGATCAGTTGGTGATGAAGGTAACCCGGTGACTTGTATCTTCCTTAAGAGCAGGAACGGACAGACCTCGCAATTACAAGTTGATTGATCCACACAAAGACTACGGCATACAGAATTGCACCGGCCAAAGTTTGCCAGCTTAGTCCGTTGGATAATTCAATTCCATAGATTTTTACCAGCTGTGCGGTATAAATTTTGAGCACATAACATATCATTAAAGACAAGGCCCAGATGAAAGTAAATATCTTGGCAAATCGAAGCATAAATACGCGACTGATTTTAAGCGGAGAAAAACCAAGATGAATTAGATCGCGAGTGGTTTCAGCCGATTGAGTAACTACCAAGCGAAAGCTGCTTGCAAAGGTGGCAATCGAAAGGAGTGAGAGCAAGGAACCGACACCGGCCATGCCCCAAATTAATCCATTGGCCAGTTGATTCAACCATTCATCCTGGGGGAATTCCCGGTTAGTCTCATAACCCAATTCATCCAGACTTTGCAAAAAATCATCTGTTGGAGATTTGTCCATAGCTAAAATTAGGCGCGATGGGCCACCATCTGAAGGACTCATATTTAGAGCATCAGACAGAATCATTCGATTCCCAGGGTTTTCAATTGGAGAGACTTGAATATCCGTGCTTCTCAATACCTCATTTTTGGCAAGATTAGACATAGAAACAGGAGCCCCTATAATTTCTTCATTTTTCCAAACAAAGAAATATTTTTCTGAACGATCATTGCCGTGGGTCTGGTTTGCCCATTGGAGAAAGTTTGCCGGTACGAGTACACTATTGATGCGCTTACTAAAGGCTACAAACCTGCCAAGCATTCGAAAAGATTCATCCTCCCCAATGAGGATTTCTATTGGCATAGAAGAGGCTGCTTCGCGAGAGAGGGCTGGGTATTCACTGCGCGAAGGGGCGAGGCCGAAATTCCATAGATCCAAATAAAACTTGGGAACCATGATTGGTACATAAGATTGATTTTCCTCCCACTTCCATGCTTCAGGTTTTTGATCGAGGAATTCATCAGGCACCGATTCAAAAAACAAATCGGTTCGGGCGGCAGCCCCCAACCCAATCTTTCCAGCTGGCCAGATATGTACTGTTACCGGAAATTGGTTGCGGGTAAAACCACCTATTTTTTTGACTCCCGGAAGTTTTTTAATCCGGTCAATTTCTTCTTCCCTGAAAGATTCCTCCTGTTTTCCAAGGTTGAGTAGGATTCCTCCCTGAACGGATTTATTAAGGGTGACAAAGTTCTGTCCAACTTCCCGACTCCCAACCAAAAGTTTTGAATCGGTGAAAATTTGTAGAGCGAGCAAAATTAAAGTCGATCCGATAACACACCCAAGAGAGGCAGCTAACAATTCTTTTCTTGGGGATTTAGAACCGAGGCAACGATTGAGTAAAGATGCAATTGGCCGGCTCATAAATTGATGGATCGGTTACACGACAATGGGCTCGATCCTGCAAGAGAAGAGATTACTAATCCGGCTCCGTTTTGGTTGAGGACTTCTTCAATCAAACCAGCCGCTGCCTTGGCGTTATCTTGGTCAAGGTGACTGAACGGCTCATCCAATAAGAGCCAGCAAAAAGGTTTCCGTAAGCACCGGACGAGGGCGAATCGTTGTCGTTGTCCAAGAGAGAGAGTTTCAACGGGTTTATCCAATAAGTGAAGGATTCCCAAAGCTTCGCACATTTCTTTTACGGTCGGAGCTTGCGGATTTATTTCGGGCAAGAGCTCGAGGTTTTCCTGTGCACTTAACTTTTTGAAAAGCCGCAGATCCTGAAATAAAAGGGAAATTTTTCTCGCCCGTAAGATATGCCAGTCTTCTGCCGACAAATCTTTTGATTGAACACTATCTATTTCCCATGAACCGGAGTAATCTTTACGCAGGCCATAAATTAGATGGAGCAGGGTGGACTTTCCTTTTCCAGATTGGGCCTGTACGAGGATACGATCGTTAGGTGCCCATGTGATTTCTTCTTCCCATATTTTCGACGAAGCAATCAGGGGTCGGGGAATGGGTTCCGGAACAACTTTGTTGAAAGTAAGTTTCATCCTAAAAGGTTTTTGAAGTTCTCCCCTAGCATGGCTCGTAACTCATATTCAGTTACTTCGACGGAATCGGTAAAGGTGTCCAGGAAAGTTTGAAAGTCCGGATTTTTTTGAGTGGCAGGATAGATACGTAATGGGTAGTCAGTCCCCCAGAGAATTTTTTCGCTCCCCACATGTTCGATTAATTCCTTAAAAATACTCGCCGGGTAGAGCAGTGGACAGGCGGCCAAATCAATGTAGAAGTTTGAGGGAATTGAATTTTTTAAAGGGTACAAAGCTCCGGCATGAGCAAGGATTATTTTAAGGTCGGGCAACTCACTGGCCAGCCATAAAAAATCTTCTATTGGGGTGAGTGTCTTACCAGGATAATCTTTCCCTTCTGGATCGGTAACATGAAAGTTTACTGGCCAGCCAGACTCGCAGGCAAATTCCATCGCTTTGATCCATTCCTTGTTTTGCATAGAAAATCCCTGAGCCCAAGGATGGGATTCTCCAATTCCCTGAAAACCGTCTTCCCGTGCCCTTTTTAAATAGTCCAATAATTGGGGAATCTCGGGGTGTAAGGAAAGAAAACCGATAAACCTTTCTTTATCCTGCTTCATCCATTGTTGGTACCATTGGTTTGCCTCCAGGCAGGTTTTTGGGTTTTCCCAATACCAACCGAGCAATACGGATTGGCGAACTCCAGCAGCATCCATAGATGCGAGCATTTCTTCGCGATTTACCCAACCTTGCAAGCTCGGCCGATCTTTGGGAGATACCATATCCAACCACATTTTCTCTCCCGTTCGTTGGGCAAAGCGGGCAGGGTCCTTGATTACCTCCTCGGGATAGCGATGAGTATGAGCGTCAATGATCATGCCAACTTTCTATTCCGTTGAATGTCGGGCTTTGGGTAAAGCCCAAAAGAAAAAAAGGCTTAGGTTTTTTCGGCTTTTTCTGTGGCAGCTAGCTTACGGGTAAGAGTGGCTTCAATAAAAGCGGCAAACAAGGGATGTGCCTTGGTTGGCTTGGATTGAAACTCCGGATGGAATTGTACTGCTACAAACCACGGATGATTTTGCACCTCTACAATTTCCACCAAGTCCCTGTCAGGATTGGTCCCGGCTACAATTAATCCGGCAGACTCCATTTGTTCACGATAGGAATTATTAAATTCAAACCGATGCCGATGTCTTTCTGATACCTCTTCCTTGTCATAAGCAATTCTAGAGAAAGTCCCTGGCTTAAGTCGGCAGGGACAGGCACCTAACCTCATGGTGGCTCCTTTTTCGGTAACAGATTTTTGATCGTCCATGATATGAATAACTGGATCTGGAGTATCCGGATCAAATTCCGTACTGTTTGCTTTTTCTTTACCTAAAACATTGCGGGCAAAATCGATTACTGCAATTTGCATTCCTAGGCAAAGTCCGAAAAAGGGAATCTTTTCTTCTCTGGCAAATTTTGATGCCAATATTTTACCCTCGGTTCCACGATCTCCAAAACCACCGGGTACTAGAATGCCGTCCAATCCTTTGAGGTGCGCTTCAGCACCGTCCCGTTCGATAGCTTCGGCATCCAAGTGAATCACTTCGACCCCGGTGTCATTACGGATTCCACCATGTACCAGAGATTCGTTAACCGACAGATACGAATCTTGCAGATCAATATACTTTCCGATCATTCCAATCTTCACCCGGTGCTTGGGATGAATCAAGCGGTGGACCACTTCTTCCCATTCGTCCAATTTAGGAGCTGGTGCGTCAAGCCCGAGGAAGCGTGTGACCAGAGTATCTAACCCCTCCTGTTTTAACATATGGGGAAGTTCATAGATCGAATGGGTGACATCCATTTCTTCAATTACCGCTTCCTTGGGTACGCTACAGAAAAGGCTAAGTTTTTCACGAATTTCTTCGGTAATCGGCTGTTCCGTCCGACAAACCAATATGTCTGGCTGGATGCCAATTTCTCTAAGCTTGGCCACACTTTGTTGAGTTGGTTTGGTCTTGAGTTCACCAGCTGCACGCAAGCTGGGCAGCAAAGTCATGTGTATAAAGAGGACATTTGCTTTACCTACCTCGCTGGCGAACTGTCTCATCGCTTCAGTAAAGGGCAAGCCCTCAATATCACCAATGGTTCCACCTATTTCGGTAATGAGCACATTTACGCCTTCCCCGGCAGCATAAATTCGATCTTTAATTTCGTTGGTCACATGGGGAATAACCTGCACGGTTTTACCAAGGTAATCCCCCCGTCTTTCCTTGCGAATCACTGACTCGTAAATTTGTCCGCTGGTCAGGTTGTTGAACCTGGTGAGCTTGCCCGATGTGAAACGTTCGTAGTGGCCAAGGTCGAGATCCGTTTCTGCTCCGTCATCGAGTACATAAACTTCTCCATGTTGAAACGGACTCATTGTTCCTGGGTCGACATTTAAATAGGGGTCGAATTTTTGGATGCGGGTGGTAAGGCCTCTTTGTTCAAGTAAAGCTCCGAGTGCTCCTGAAGTTAGCCCTTTCCCCAGGGACGAAACTACTCCGCCAGTAATAAAAATATACTTCATTTTCTTCTTGTTTGTACCCTTCACCCATGACGTAGGAAAGAAGGGGGTGGCAACCAAGATTTATTCACCTTGGTAACTACAAGTCATTCCGCCCATACAATATTTGTGTTTGCACAAATATTAATTTGCATAATTCTTTCAGCTAATACCTATCTTCGCGCTTCCTTTTCACTCGTCATGAATTTGTGCGGTAAGAAGATACCTCTATAAATCCCTATAGACATGAATCAATCTTCCTTACTTAAAAAATACCTAATGGCCCTTACAGGGATTGTTCTCGTAGGTTTTGTTTTAGTTCACATGGCTGGTAATCTTCAGGTATTGATTGGCCGGGAAGCAATCAATGCTTACGCTTACGCTTTACAAAACTTACCTGCTCCCATCCTTTGGGGTTCCCGCCTTTTCCTTCTTGTATGTGTTTTGGTTCATGCAGTCACTGCCTACCAACTTATCAAGGAAAACCGAATGGCTCGGCCCAGAGCGAATGAAATCGAAGTTACCAAGCGGGCAGGATGGGCCTCATTGCGGATGGGACTTACTGGTTCTTTGATGCTAGCCTTCATTGTTTTTCACCTTTTACACTTTACCATTCGGGCAATTTTTCCTGAATACAACGATATGAAAACGACCGTTGGATCGCCAGACGGTTCGGAAATTCATGATGTCTACTCCATGATTCTTGCGGGTTTTCAGGTCGATGCAATTTCCATCTTTTATGTAATTTGCATGTTTTTATTATGTAGGCATTTGGCTCACGGAGTATCGAGTATGTTTCAAACCCTGGGCTTTCGTTCCGAGCGTTGGCGCGGAAAACTCGACCTTGCCGCTTCTGCTTACGGCTGGATTATATTTGCCGGTTTTTCCATTATCCCTGTTCTTGTTATCGCCCAAAAGTATGGCTTAGTTAATTGCCTCGAGACTTGTGGCTCATCCTGTTCCGTGAACCTGTAGAATTTCTGCCCCATGATCCTCGATTCAAAAATTCCTGAAGGTCCACTTGCTGATAAGTGGGAAAATCATCGTTTCTCTTCCAAGCTGGTCAACCCGGCAAATAAACGAAAGTTTAAGATTATCGTTGTCGGTTCTGGTTTGGCAGGCGGTTCCGCGGCAGCCACCCTGGGAGAACTTGGTTACAATGTGGATTGTTTTTGTTATCAGGATACCCCACGCAGAGCACACTCTATAGCCGCCCAAGGCGGAATTAACGGTGCTAAAAATTATCAAAATGACGGAGACAGTATTCATCGTCTCTTTTACGATACGATAAAAGGTGGAGATTTTCGTTCCCGTGAATCTAATGTGCATCGGTTAGCTCAAAACAGTGTAAACATTATCGATCAGTGTGTTGCTCAGGGAGTTCCTTTTGCCCGTGAATACGGAGGATTACTTGCTAACCGCTCATTTGGCGGAGCCCAAGTTAGTCGAACCTTTTATGCTCGTGGGCAGACTGGTCAACAACTCCTCCTCGGTGCCTACAGCGCATTGAGTCGGCAGATTGCAACCGGCCAGGTAAAGATGCATGTTCGCCAGGAGATGCTTGATTTAATCGTGGTTGATGGTCACGCCAAAGGAATTATCACCCGTAATCTCGCGACTGGTGAAATGAAGGTTTGGACGGCTGACGCCGTTCTTCTCTGCACCGGAGGATACGGTAATGTATATTACCTTTCGACCAATGCGATCGGTTGTAATGTCACCGCTAATTTTCGTGCTTATCGTAGGGGTGCTGGTTTTGCCAATCCCTGCTTTACTCAGATTCACCCGACTTGCATACCTGTAGCAGGAGATCATCAATCCAAGCTTACTCTAATGTCCGAATCATTACGTAATGATGGCCGAGTATGGGTGCCTAAAAACGCAGAGGATGCAGGAAAAGCCCCATCAGAAATTCCTGAAGATGCCCGGGATTATTATTTGGAGCGAAAATACCCAAGTTTCGGAAACCTTGCTCCACGTGACATCTCAAGCCGCTCGGCTAAAGAAGCTTGTGATGAAGGACGCGGAGTAGGCCCAGGTGGTCGGGGTGTCTACCTTGACTTTGAAGATTCGATCAATCGCTTGGGAGAAAATGTCATTAGTGAACGCTACGGAAACCTTTTTGACATGTACGAGCGCATTACTGGTGAAAATGCTTACCAGCGCCCCATGCGTATCTACCCTGCCATACACTACACCATGGGAGGTTTGTGGGTGGATTACAATCTGATGAGTACGATTCCTGGATGCTTTGTTTTAGGGGAGGCAAACTTTTCCGACCATGGAGCAAATCGTTTGGGTGCCAGTGCTTTGATGCAGGGATTGAGCGATGGATATTTTGTTTTGCCTTATACCATTGGAAATTACCTGACCACGATCAGTCCAGGCGGGATCGATCCAGAAGGTGCAGCGGCACGTGAAACGCTCGAATCCGTAAAGGAAAGAGTTAGCCAAATGGTTTCTGCCAAGGGCAAACGTTCTTCCCGCTCTTACCACAAGGAACTTGGTAACATCATGTGGGAGTATGCAGGTATGGCCAGAAGCGAAAAGGGCTTGAATAAAGCAATTGGAGAAATTCAGGATTTACGGGATGACTTTAATAAAAACCTCCTCGTTACCGGACACGGCGAAGAATTAAATATGGAATTGGAAAGATCCGGCCGGGTTCGTGACTTTTTGGATTTCGGAGAATTGCTCTGTCGGGATGCGCTCACCCGCAATGAATCCTGTGGCGGTCATTTCCGTGAAGAATATCAAACTGCAGATGGAGAAGCCACGAGGAACGACGAAGACTTTTCACACGCAGCGGTTTGGGAATACAAAGGCGAAGGAGAAACTCCTGCCCGTCACGAAGAAGATTTAGAATTCGAAAATGTCAAACTTGCGGTACGCAGTTACAAATAAGGACAGTTCCCCATGAAATTATTTCTTAAAGTTTGGAAACAAGAAGGACCTGAAGATGAGGGCCATTTTGAATCACATGTACTCGATGGAGTGTCCGAGGATTCATCCTTCCTTGAAATGCTCGATCAATTAAACGAACAGCTGTTGGGTGAGGGTAAAGAACCGATCGCTTTTGATCACGACTGTCGTGAAGGAATTTGTGGGACTTGTTCTCTCAATATTAACGGGTATGCCCATGGGCCGGAAAATTCCACCACCACTTGCCAACTACATATGCGCAAGTTTGAGGATGGGGATTCCATCACCGTTGAACCATTCCGGGCCAAAGCTTTTCCGGTTGTTAAAGACTTAGTGGTCAACCGATCGGCTTTTGATAAAATTATTCAAGCGGGAGGATTTATTACGGTGCGTACTGGAAGTGCTCCAGATGGTAACGCCATGCCCGTGCCCAAGGAGGATGCCGATTTGGCAATGGATGCAGCCCAGTGTATTGGTTGCGGGGCCTGTGTGGCATCCTGCAAGAATGCATCTGCTATGCTCTTTACTTCGGCCAAAGCAGGACACTTAAATATGCTCCCACAAGGACAAGCCGAAAAGGATTCAAGGGTTTTAAATATGGTTGCCGCAATGGACGAGGCAGGGTTTGGGAATTGTCGTAATTATGGCGAATGTTCAGCTGCTTGCCCCAAGGATATTTCCTTGGATTATATCGCCAAGTTAAACCGGGATTACGGCAAAGCGAAAATTAAGAAGGTCTTTTCTTAAGGCCATTTAATTGTTAACTCAGCCCCTTTCGCTTCACGCAAATAGGGTTGCGATCGCACCCTTGGTTTGGGATGATGCCCTCCCATGGCAGATAACGGTAAACAAGCAACTTGGGGTGGACGGTTCAAGGATGGTCCTGATGGTCTCATGCTTGCATTTGGTGAGTCTGTTTCCTTTGATCAACGGCTTGCTCCATATGATCTGCAGGGCAGTTTAGGTCATGCATCCATGCTTCTATCTGTGGGTCTTCTTAATCAAGAGGAATTCAACTCGATTGAAAAAGGATTAAAGGAATTAGCCGAAGAGGTGAAGGCAGGCGATTTCGAATGGAAGGTTGAATGGGAAGATGTCCATATGAATTTGGAACAAGCCCTACGGGCTAAGACCGATGCTGCGGATAAGCTTCACACGGGTCGGAGTCGCAATGACCAGGTTGCAACTGATATGCGCTTGTTCTTTAAGGATGCATGCAGTCAGCTTCGGGATGGAATCGAACATACTATGTCCGCCCTTCTTGCGATGGCAAAGAAGTATGCCACCACGCCCATTCCCGGATACACCCATTTACAAAGGGCTCAACCCGTTACCGTGGGTCACCATCTGCTCGCTTATGTCGAGATGCTCGGGCGGGATCACGAACGCTTTTCCACTGTTTCCAATCATGCAAATGTTTGCCCATTAGGATCGGGTGCGATTGCTGGATCTACGCTTCCTCTCGACCGGGTTCATGTTGCAAAGGCACTTGGGTTTGTTGATGAAGCGGGGGAGGCATGTTTGACGCCTAATGGAATGGATGCAGTGGCAGACCGCGATCTATTTGTCGAGTTTGCTTCCGCATGTTCCCTCTGTTCCCTCCATCTTTCGCGCCTCGCGGAAGACCTCATTCTTTGGAATTCTTCGGAGTTTGGGTATTTACGACTTTCCGATTCATTCACCACCGGCTCCTCCCTTATGCCGCAAAAGAAAAACCCGGATTGTTTTGAATTGATCCGGGGAAAGACCGGTCGGGTCATTGGCAATCTTTCTAATTTATTGGTTACGATCAAGGGGTTGCCCCTTACCTACAACCGGGACCTTCAGGAAGATAAACCCCCGGTGTTTGACAGTTTTGAACAGTTAGGTATGTGCCTGGCGGTAACCGCAGGAGCATTGGAAGGAGCCGAGGTCGATGAGTCACGCTGTCTTTCTGCTGCATCTGATCCCTTGCTCCTTGCTACCGACCTGGCTGATTACCTGGTCGAACATGGAGTCGCTTTTCGTCAGTCTCACCACCTCGTTGGATCTTTGGTTGCTCGGGCGGAAGAACTTGGCATATCGCTACCCGAATTAAGTGATGAAGATGTGCAAAAAATCTTTCCTGAAATAGGAGATGATTGGCGAGATGTATTTGATTTGTCACGAGCCTTTGCCAAGAGGGAAAAGCCAGGTATGCCCGGTCCCTCACAAGTTTCTGCCCGTATCGAATTCTGGGAAGGAATTCTTAAGTCTTGAATGCTTTGGGCTCCCGGCTACCGGGTGTCTTTGTTATCGGGCTGCTTGTATTGTGCAATGTTGCCTGGGGTAGGACTTGGACAACGCTTGAAGGCAGGCGTTCCCAGGGCGAACTCGTTGCTTTTGAGGAAAACCAGGTCACCTTGCTTATAGATGGTAGGGAGTATACTTTCCCGGTTTCCCGCTTCTCGGCACCGGATCGTATCTATTTGATGAAATGGAAAGCCGAAA
>NZ_CAXLML010000087.1:0-3856 GCF_964187505.1 Candidatus Chordibacter forsetii | reverse complement strand
TCAATTAAACATCCTTGCTTCAATTGGGGGTCAAACAACTGGACCATCAAGCTTTACCATCCAAGAATCTCCGCTAATCACAGCGATTGCCAACGAGGGCTGGGATTTTAGCCATTGGACAGGTGACATAAGTTATTTATCAGACCCAAATTCTTCCGCGACCTACATTCAGGATAATGCTGAGCTTGAACTTAAGGATCTCTCCTTTACAGCCCAATTCATTCGAGAAATCTACCAATTACATGTATCAAAAACGGGTGAGGGTGCCTTTGACTTATTCGTAGATAACCTTCCAATCGTTGAACAATCTACTCAACACTCCGGTACTTATGATTCGGCCTCCAGGCTTACAGTAAAGGCCTCACCCGCAAGTGGTTGGAAGTTCTCTCAATGGAACGGATTACCAAGCCCATCAGAACTATTGGATGCCGAATCTTCGCTTAATCCTTTAATTCAAGAAATTGATTTTGTACCAGCATATGATCTTAACATATCTGCTCAGTTTTTAAGAAACTCCTATTCCTTGAATGTTACTTCTTCATATGGAGGTACATCCGAGGGCACTGGTTCTTTCCAATTTGAAGATACGGTTAATATTTCTGCTCAAGCGGATATGCATTACCAATTTGATCGTTGGGCTGGCGATACTGGTAGCCTTGTTAATCATGCTACTAATCCGAATAATCAAATACGGATACCTGATTCCAATAGCACTCTTTCCGCAGAGTTCATACCCCAAATTTACCAAGTAAACAGGTTCGCCGATAATAACGGCAGCCTAGAGATAACCTCTACATTTGACGGTATAACCCACTCAGACAGTACCGACCATAATGCAACTTCGGCAGTTTCTGTCACCGCTGTACCGAAAGATGCAGCTACCCATATGCTTTCATACCTGTATTGGGAGAATAGTTTGAATGAAAGCGGATATTCTTATTCTGCCGAATTCAACATTCCTTTCCTAGACGCAAATTATTCAGTTTGGGCATTCTTTACTGATCGTAAAGAGGTCGGTTACAGCCTTTTTGCCAAACCACCCTATGCAGGATCAGTTGGGGAGAATTCTGATTATAGTTCTGAACAAATCCAGCGTATTACAGCCTCTTCATACCCTGGATATAGTTTTCTCGGATGGAAAAGTGCTAATGGGGAAACCTTTTCTCCTCACTGGAGCTTACCAACAGTAGATAGCCAATTAGGTGAAAACTCTGAGATTTCCGGCCACTTTACTAGAAATTCGCACTCCATGCATTTAGAATTCAACACTACTCAAGGTGAAGTGAGTAATTTTTCTGAATTAATTGACTCTGGTGATTACCTGAACATCTCAGCCGAACCAAAACAAAATTATGAATTTGTAAATTGGGAACTATTAAAGGAAGCAACTTTCAATGTCTCCCAGTCCGGTTCATCTCTTTACCCTTCTGACAATCGTATATTTATAAATAACCGAGAGGCTCCCACCCTTACTCTTGTCCGAGGATTTACCTATTATTTTGAATGTGATCTCCAAAACAATGAGACATTCTATCTATCCTCAACCCGAAAAGACGCAGAAAATTCAGTCTTTGTATCTGGAATTACGGATAATCAATCCTCATCAGGAAAATTTACCTTTCTCGTTCCTGCAGATGCTCCAAGCTTACTCTATTACCATGCTTCCGGCTCAAATTATTCCGGCAATGAAATAAAAGTAATTAGCCTGGAAGACTCAGAAATATTAACCTCGCCGAGCGCCAAAGATTTAAATTTGCGGATTACCTTTGATTTTGGTTTGCGTGCTAACTTTGAACATACCCGACATTCACTCTCCGCCAATTCGATTGGCCAGGGTAATATTGAATTCACTAACCAAGGCATTTATTTTTGGGGAGATGAGATAGCAATTTCTGCATCTCCATCAGATCATTGGTATTTTTCACATTGGCAAGGAAGTCCAAATTTTCTCGATTCATCTGCACCCAGTACCGTACTTCGCATTTTAGAAGATACCGAGGTATCTGCAGTATTTAAACCTGTTCAGTACATTATTGATGCCAACTCTTCTCCCTCTGACTATGGTATTGTTGGCTTTTCGGGGGACAGCTTTTCCTATGGTGATGATTTATCAATTACTGCATCACCTGCCATGGGGAAACAATTTGATGGCTGGATTAATTTGCAGAACCTATCTACAGAAGACCAAGATGGTCTGATTAGCCCAACAACCACTTTCAAAGTACTTGGAAATGCAAAACTAACTGCTTCGTTTTCTCGAATTGTTATGGATGTTGAGACACAAGCGCTTGTACTCGATCAAAATAATCAGCCAATTCCAGGTGATTTAGGAGGAACCATTCAAAAGCCTGCTGTTATTTACCATGGGGATCAGGTCAATTTAGAATTTATTAATTCCACGGGATATACCTTTCTTTACTGGGTTGATCTAACTACCGGTACTGTTGTCACAACTCAGAAAGGTTTTTCAGTTTCAATTACTGAAAATCGCCAGTTCCAGGCTGTTTTACGGAAAAAACATTATGAGCTTGCCCTAAATCCTGATGGCAATGGATCGGTTTCTTATTCTGGTCAAACTCCCCACTACTGGGAAGATACAATAGATCTTCAGGCAATTGCCGATGAGCACTGGTCTTTTGTTGAATGGTCCGGTGTGGGCAGCGAAAATATTGCCGATAAAGAAAATCCCAATACCACCCTAATAGTAAGGGGAGATTCTATTATTTCAGCTATATTTAAGCAAAATGACTATTCCATTAACTTTTCTGCATATCCTATCGCTCATGGTACAACCAAAGTCATAAACAATCAGGAAGCTTTTCATTTTGGCGACCTTATTACTGTTCAAGCAAATCCGAGAGCAGGAAAAGTTTTCCACTCCTGGACGATTGAAGCAAATGCCACAAAAGCAAGCCAATCTTCTTACGCTGACAATCCATTTAGCTTTAATCTTACCGGAAATGCTAAATTGACTGCTAAATTCGAACCGATGGAATGGAATGTTACCCACTCAGTAATTGTAGTGGACGAGTTCCAAGAACCTGTGGATGGGGCTTTTGGTGGCCGAATCCTCGGCGGCAAGACATTCTATGACGAAGATATTGCAGAATTTGGAATTTCTTTAAGTAATGGATACAAACTTTTTCGATGGAAGAACGAGGATAATGGCGAGGTCCTATCTTCTGAAAGTATATATTCACACGAAATGTTCGCGAATCTAAACCTAACTGCATTGGTAAAAAGAAGAGAATATCAAGCCGAATTAGTAACTAGTCCGGCAATTGGAGGAAATGCGATGTGGGGTGATAACTTTATTTCCGAAAAATTTGATAAGGATGATTTATCCTATGGGGAAGAAATCGAAATCTCTGCCACGGCAGAGAATGGATACCGCTTCGTAAAATGGGAAGCCACTGGTACAATTTTATCTTCCCCTAGCCAACCGGAACAATTGATTACCATTGGTAATGATGTCAAACTGACTGCCTATTTTGCACCCGAAGGATTAGTTAATTTAAGCCTTAGCTCAGATCCTGTAGGTGCTTCCTCTTATCTATACGGTGGAGGAAGCTTTGAATATGATCCTAATCATGCCATCCTTGCCATGGCAAAAGACGGTTACCTTTTTTCCCATTGGAGTTTAAATGGTTCTATTGCTGAAGGAATTGTTCGAGATGCCTATTCAGCAACTACCTCTGTATCCCTCGATAGCGACAAGGCACTCACCGCTATATTCGTGTTAGATCCAAATGCTACGACGACCGATGACAACTCCAATAACCTTTATCTTCTAAATGTTTATTCTGATAATACAAGTTCTGGAACTGCGAGTGGTTCCGGTTTTTTCCGGGGATGG
>NZ_CAXLML010000086.1:0-3777 GCF_964187505.1 Candidatus Chordibacter forsetii | reverse complement strand
ATCCTCAGGGAATACCGCAGGCAAAGGTTCAGAATTATTCAAGTCAGGCAGTTCCGGTTCGACAATTGGTGGGGTTATCCCCAGCAATTCAACCTCGAAGGTAAGTGCCTCACTTGGTCCAATACTGTTGTTCCCGCGTTTGCCATAAGCAAGTTCGGATGGAATAAAAAGTTTCCATTTCGCACCGACTTTCATCAACTGTAACGCTTCAGTCCATCCAGCAATTACCTGCCCAACTTTAAATTTCGCAGGCTCTCCACGATCACGAGAGGAATCAAATACTGAACCATCGATCAGAGTGCCATGGTAATGAACTTCCACTTCATCCTCAGCTGTGGGCTGATCACCCTTCCCTTTTTTCAATACTTGATATAATAAACCACTCTCGGTTTCCTTGGTGTTTTTTTGTTTTCGTTGCTTCGAAAGGTATTCGGCACTTTTGGCAAGGTTGATTTCAGGAAGAGACTTCGCCTGCTTATACAATCTGTTCAATCTTTCATATTCTACCAATCGTGATAAATAATCAGCCGCCTTAAGATCTTCGCTCAAAGCCTTGCGTTGAGCTTCATATCCTTCCTCGTCACTATTCCCCAAAGCATCAACACCCAACAAATACCTAGCTTCAAACCGGTCAACATTGAGTAAACTTGCATCATTGGAAATGGAAACCAATGCGTTTTGTCCATCATCCTTTTGGTCATCTTTGATCAAGGAGACCGCATGACCAATTTTCGCACGCCCTAACAACGGATCTCCAACCAATCGATTTGCTGCGGCTAAAAAACTTTTTGCCGACTCTGCAAAACGGGAATCTCCATACTGTATAGAAGCCGCTCGGTATTGAGCTACTCCACCTAAAGTATCCTCATAATCCTCCGCAAAAGAGAGAAATTTTTCTTCGGATCCAACCTCTCCCAAACTAGCATTCAAAAAACGTAAACTTCTTTCGGCAGACTCTTCTTCCTTTGAATCATTGTAAAAAGAAGAGATTGCAACTCCCAGGGCAATGATACCAAGAACAGAAAAAAGAGTATTCTTACTCTTTTTCCATACCTCTACCTCATCATAGGGACGAACTCCTGCGGCTTCCTCAGCTGTCAGTCCGTCCACCTGTTCTTCAACTGGTTCTTCGTTTTGCTTGGGCTCTTCGTTTTGATCGTTGTTCGCCATCTGATTTGAAAATTTAAAAAGCTTATAATCCTCTTGATTTTATGGGCAAAGTCAACGATCGCTTTACCTCAAAACAAGACAACACACCTAGACTTTAGCGATAAGACTCAGTGGAGTAGTCGTAAAACCTGATAGTTTGACCGGCTTTGCTCGGTGTCAGATATAACCAATACCCAGTTTGATGGGACCACAAGTAGGGCCATGTATCTTCCTTTGTCCATAACCATCCGTTTTCTTCACGCCACAACCAGACACTATTTTCCTTGGCACTTGATGAGTATAACCATCCAAGATGAGCATGGTACAACCAGCCCCTCTCGTTGTAGATAAAACTACCAAACCAGTTAGAATTTTTCCAACCGCCCTCTCGTTCCTCGACCTCTCCCCACCAAGGCTTAGGAACCTCAGGGATAGTCACCTTCCTTACTGCACCAATTCCATAACCTGCAACATTCTTAGCCCATGCCCGGAAATACATCGTTTTTTCAAAAGGACTTTTGGTCACCTTTAGTTTGAAAGTGGAAGGGTCGCCCACACCTCTCACCCAATAAACTTTGGATTTTTGAGGATCCATGGAAACCCCGGATGATATAACAAATCCAAAATCAGTGATTTGGCCCTGACCGTCAGATAGAACTCTACCCTTTAAATCGATCGAATCATCCTCGTTGATTGAAGTGGTACGAGTAATCAGGATTGGCTTATTGGAGAGCAAATACGGATTATCCGGATCGGTTTGATTGTCCATTTCATCATCATTGGAAATCCCATCTCCATCCCTGTCATCATCAATAACATCCTCAACTCCATCTCCATCCATATCTTCAAGCGTATTGATAACAGATACATAAAAGTTTTTCTCAGTAGATTTATTATGTTCATTCCAAACCCGGACAGAAATCGGAAACCTTTGAGAGTCGGATTCATAATCAAATACAGTGCCCGTTTTTAAAGTACCATTGACGTCCAAAGAAAAGAGCAATCGATCATGATCCGCCCCACCAGAGATGAGTTCAAACCGCAGGCTAGATTCATTCAAATCATTGGCACGAAAATGCCCAACCACAGAACCAATTGGCCGGTTTTCTTTAATTGTAAGCTTACCTACCGAAACCAAATTCTCTGGAGCATTACCAAATACTCTCACTAACCGTTCGATGTTTTTGGACTTATTTCCAGCTTGGTCTGTGTGCTCGTAAATCAATAGATAATCTCCGGGAATAGAAGTATTCACCTGCCCTATTCCCATGACTTTGCCAGCACCATCAACCGCATCTGTCCAACCAGCTCCAAGGTCAGTAAAATTACTTCCCACAGGAATTGATAACACAGTCTCTCCATTTAAAGCTAGAGTGGGGGCTGTTCGATCGGCCACAATCACAGTTCTAAAGACCGTAACCGCAGAATTCCCGCTCGAATCGGTAAATGAATAGGTTAACAAATATTCTCCGGGCAGGTTGCTATTTACATCACCAGTAATGTGGGGGGCTCCATTGCCATCTACCTGATCAAACCAAGTAGCACCCGGGTCCACAAATTTGATTCCTGCTTCGTGAATAACCCTGGATCCACCTGAGAGCCTAATCACAGGAGACTCACTATCGACCACATGGATTGTACGAATAATATTTGGCGAATTATTTCCCTGCGAGTCTCTGTAAGAATAGGATAGAAAATAAGTACCCACCATAAGATCATTTACCTGCCCACTACCGAGTACATGCCCCTGCCCGTCCACCGCGTCAGTCCATACAGCACCTTGGTCTATAAAGTTCAAACCTACCAAATGCGTTAAGTTTCCATCGCCCAACAAGCTTATTTGTGGTGAGGTTGTATCCACCACCTGCACCTCACGAGTTTTCTGGGTTGATGCATTGCCTGCTTTATCGGTGTGTTGGTAGCTAAGTAAATAACTCCCAAGCTTGGAGGCGTTTACTTCGCCACTCACCCGTGCCTGTCCCGTTCCGTCCACGACATCCGTCCACTCCGCTCCGGCATCGATGTATTCCGCGCCTGCTTCGTGAGTGATATTAGCGTCTCCGAGGAGGGTGATCACCGGGGCGGTGTCGTCCACATCCAACACCTGAATCTCAAATATTTGTTCAAGCGAGGCATTGTGCTCATCTCTAACCTGTAAGCGTACGGAAAAGGTTTGGTTAGACTCGTAATCGAACGACTCCTTGGAGCGAAGGTTGTTGTGCGGTCCAATATAAAACAAGTTGTTATTTCTAGATCCCTGACCCTGTGCCCTAGCAAAAGTTAGCGATATGTTGCCATCCGGGTCGCTTCCACTCAGCTTGCCAACGATGGTGCCAGTCGGCTCGTTTTCAAAAATCGATGCATTGCTAAGTACCAGCGACTTGGGGGCTGCATTGGCCACCGAGTTCGGATCGAGCGGATCAGACCCATAGGACAGTTCATCCAAATCTAAGAAACCATCGTTGTCATCGTCCGGATCGTAGTGATCCTCCACTCCGTCCCCATCATGGTCCTCCACCACATTTAAGAGGTGAATAACAAATACTTTTTCTAGGGAGAAATTATGCTCGTCTGTCACCCGCACACGGATGGAGAAATTGTGCTCATCGGTTTCGTAGTCAAATACCT
>NZ_CAXLML010000085.1:0-6221 GCF_964187505.1 Candidatus Chordibacter forsetii | reverse complement strand
TTCCAAACCCTTTGGCATCTCCGTTGGCATATCCTTAGCACTGTGTACTGCAAGATCGGCTCGACCATCGAGTAAAGCAAGTTCAAGTTCCTTCGTAAACAAGCCCTTTCCACCAGACTTTTCCAAAGACCATTTAGTTTGTTTGTCTCCGGTGGTTACCATTGGTAAAAGTTCAACCTCTCGCGAAAGAGATTCGCTTAAACAAGTCGCAACCTGTTCAGCTTGGCATAACGCCAAGGGACTTCGGCGGGTTGCCAATACCAAAGGTTTACTCACCGATTACAGATAAAGAGAGCCAAACGCAATACCGTCGGCCGGATGTATTTCTTCAACCCGACGAATGAGTCGCTGGAATTAGGAGTAGGATGCTTGTGCACCCTTAATGTTTTTCTTAGGTATCCAAGGCATTACTGCTCTTAAGCTTCTACCAGTAACTTCGATAGGATGCTTTTCGCCTTCTTCCAACAACTTGTTGTAGTTAGGTAATCCTGCTTGGTGTTCCTTGATCCAATCTTTGGCAAATTTACCACTTTGAATTTCTTTAAGGACCGTCTTCATCGAGCGCTTGACATTTGCATTAATGACACGAGGCCCGCGGGTAATATCACCATACTTTGCAGTTTCAGATACCGAAAACCTCATGCCAGCAATTCCCGATTCGATCATTAAATCAACAATCAATTTCAACTCGTGCAAACATTCGAAATAAGCCATTTCAGGTGCATAACCTGCTTCCACTAAAGTTTCAAAGCCTGCTTGAACCAAGGCAGACGCACCGCCACAAAGAACCGCTTGCTCGCCGAATAAATCTGTTTCAGTTTCTTCCTTGAAGGTAGTTTCGAGAATGCCTGCTCTTGCACCTCCAACACCAGCTGCCCAAGAAAGAGCAACTTTTTTGGAATCTTTGGATGAACCTTTAAGCACGGCAATTAGAGCGGGTACTCCCTTGCCTTCCTTAAATTGCGAGCGTACTAGGTGACCAGGTCCTTTGGGGGCGACCATGATCACACTGACTCCGCGGGGAGGTTTGATTAAGCCAAAATGAATGGCAAAGCCGTGGGTGAATAGAAGTGTTTTACCCTTAGAAAGGTTGGGTTTAATTTCGGACTCGTAAACCTCAGCCTGCTTCATATCAGGCACACCTATCATAATGACATCTGCCTTTTGTACAGCCTCAGCAACTTCAAACACTTCAAAGCCATGGCGTTTGGCCACACGAATGGATTTACTTCCTTTGTACAATCCAATGATGACATTCAAGCCACTGTCCTTTAGGTTGAGGGCATGGGCATGTCCTTGTGAGCCGTACCCGATGACGGCGAGCGTTTTCTTTTTGAGGGGAGTAATTTTCGCTTCTTTGTGCGTGTATACTTTCGCTGGCATTTGCTAGTGGGTTACTTGATTAGTTGATTTCCAGATAAAATGGATTAGTTTTCACTCGCTCCACGACGCAAAGAAACAACACCCGTACGGGCAAGTTCGGATACGCCAAAGGATTCGAGTAAATCGAGAAAAGCTTTTATTTTATTTTTGTTTCCTGTGACCTCTATGATCAGGTTATTGGGGGAGACATCTATAATTTTACCCCGGAACACATCACAAATTTGGGTAATTTCCGGGCGAGTTTTGGAATCGGCTTCGACTTTAAGCAAAACCAGTTCACGCCCAACTGCTTCTTCGCCATGGTAGTTTTCCACTGCAATAACATCTACTAGTTTATCTAATTGCTTGATGCATTGATCCAGGGCTTTTTCGTCTCCATTAAGCGTAGCGGTAATCCGAGACCGTCCATCAATATGAGTAGGTGCTACATTTAAAGTATCAATATTAAATCCACGTCCACTAAACAGTCCAGCTATTCGAGCGAGGACACCAAATTTATTTTCGACTAAAACGGAAATGATGTGGCGCATGGGAGTAGTTTACAAATTGATGAATGGTGGACGGCACAGGATTCGAACCTGTGACCTACTGGGTGTAAACCAGTCGCTCTAACCAACTGAGCTAGCCGTCCTTGAAATAAATTTAAAGGCAGAATAGTAATAATACCAGCAATAGTGGCAAGCGTGAATCACTCGGGCTTGCCTACTTGCACTCGAATAGTTTTGGGCCCAAGGATAGGCTTTGACTTGGTCTTGAAGTTTTTTTCAGGCTCATTTGACTTCGTTGGGTTCGAAAATGTATTCTTTTGACTGCCAACATTTGATATGCTTGAGGCAGATGAAGATTTAACTTTTCTTGGGCCCATCCAATAATCTTTGCTTCCTTGAGGTAAACTAATTTGTTTATTCTTTGGTAACCCACTTCCTTTAATTGGGGCCTCTAGTGCAGAACCGTCATACGCATCTCCCCCTGCTCTTTGAACGGGAAACCCAGGTTTGCTCGGACGATCCCGCCTAAACTGATATCGGTTAATATCGCGTAATGACATATTGTTCACTTTGTTCATCCAATCATCCACACGGTCATTTAAACGAGCATAATAAGCATCCCGAAATTCGACTGCATTAGCAGCGGGAGCTTTTTTGCTTAAATTTTGATTGTTTGCTCGTTCAGAACTTTCATCAGCGATTTGATCATTCAAGGGCGTTTTAATTTCTATGCGAGTAGATGGCACCCGTTCACTACCCCAAAGGTTAACATTGCCCATGGGGAAACGCTTGCCTCCGAAAGAAGAAAAGTGAGCCGGCCATTCTTCAATCGATATGCGCCTGCTTGAGTGCGGATTCATACGGTTAAATTTTGATGCTCGTCCATTCAGCGGGCTCATTTTTCCATCAAAACCTCCCACACGTTTCGTGAAGTCATTTGCTTTCTGTTGGCTATGCATTTTCGCACTTCCAAAGAACATCAAAAAGCCTATTAAAACAGATAAACTCGACATTCCACAAACGCTCATGAATATAAAATTATACGTATCACTCTCTGCACAATCAAGAATGTTCCATACCCACCAATGAAGACTTACCTATCCATGCTCCAACGATTAATCGATCAAGGCACCCACCGAAATGATCGCACGGGAACAGGAACATGGTCGGTATTTGGCGAACAAGCCAGGTTCTCCCTTCACGACGGTTTTCCCTTACTAACCACAAAAAAACTTCATTTGCGCTCCATCATCCATGAACTGCTATGGTTTTTAAATGGTGATACCAATGTAAAATACCTACAAGACAACAAGGTATCGATTTGGAATGAATGGGCCGATGAAAATGGGGACCTCGGGCGGGTTTATGGTGCCCAGTGGACTGACTGGAAGAGGTCAGACGGTAACGGTTCTGTTAATCAAATCCAGGAGGTTATCCATGCCATCCGAAAAAACCCTGATAGTCGCAGGCACCTCGTTTGTGCTTGGAACCCGGGAGAGCTTCACCTAATGGCTCTACCACCCTGTCATGCACTTTTTCAATTTTATGTCGCTGAAGGTAAATTAAGTTGTCAACTTTATCAACGAAGTGCTGATCTCTTCCTGGGTGTTCCATTCAATATCGCATCCTATGCCTTGTTGACCATGATGATCGCCAAGATTTGCAATTTGCAGGCTCATGAGTTTGTTCACACATTCGGAGATCTTCACCTTTATTCAAACCACCGCGAACAAGCCGAACTTCAACTCTCCAGAGAACCGCGAACAAAGCCCACAATGCTTATTCATGGAAATCAAAAAGAGATAACAGACTTTCGTTTCGAAGATTTTGAACTTGTTGATTATGACCCCTACCCTGCCATCAAGGCGCCGATCGCGGTGTGAATAGTTCTTGTCCCTGCAAAGCGATTGTCGCAGTCTCCCAAGATGGGGTTATTGGCCGAGCGGGTGACTTGCCGTGGCGGTTACCTGGTGACCTAAAGTGGTTTAAAAAAATTACTCTCGGGCACACCTTAGTGATGGGAAGAAAAACTTGGGAATCTTTGCCAGGTGCGCTTCCTGGTAGACAAAACTGGGTACTCAGTCGTACCGCTTCACAGGAAGATGGGATGAGGATATTTAGATCCATAGAAGATATTCTCGAAAACAAGCAACAGGATCAGACTATTTTCATCATAGGCGGTGGAGAAATCTATTCTCTTGCCCTGCCTCTTTGTCACGAACTTTACCTCACGGAAGTTCACCGAAAAGTTCCAGATGGGGACGCATTTTTTCCCGAATTTAAACAAAGTTTTAATCCCGTTGAAACTCTGGACGATAACGACGATTTTTTACTCCGCAGATGGACACGATCCAATTAATATTGATCTTTAAAATCGGTATGCTTTTACCTTTTTTTGATATTCAGAATCCCGTTTAAGGTTAACCATACAATCAGAGTCTGTATCGACCTTGTAAATTTCTTCAGAAAACCTCAAATCGATAAAGATCAAGACGAAATACAACCTCTTTATTAGAGGTTGGCAAAATCATTAAATTTTTAAGTCAAAAGGAAGAAAGCATTCTTCCTTATCATCTCCCACTTTTACCTGAGCCCATAAGCGGTAAACTCCAGAATCGGGAGATTTAAAACTGAAAGTTAAGGGACCAGACCGGGCATCATCACCGGATTTTGGCGGTTCATATTCTAGGGGATGAAGATGGGCAAAACCTTTAAGGTTTGGTTCAAAGGCAACCATGTGGGCAAAAGCTCCCATAACTGGTCGGAGTGGAAGGTCATCACCCTGTTCATTCACTGCAGTAAATTTGATCATTATTTCAGAACCCGAACCTTCATTTTCTAATCGTTTAATTTTGAAAGTCCGATTACCTTGAGAAACCAAAGTGCTGCCCTCTTTAAGGTAGGGAGCTTCGGACTTCCCTGACACCTTAAAACTGGTCCCTAATAACACTCGGCGGGGACTACGAATAGGTATGAGGTCAAGAAAGACTTGATAATTCCCAGCTTTTTTCGGTGTAAGCGTAAAACGCCATATCCCCTTAAATAATGGATCTGCTTCTGGATGAAGGTGCTGATAATCCTGCAGACTGGGATCGATTGCGAGAAGATGAATCTTACGGGTATGACTTAGAGCTACATCAGAAGCTGCCAGAGGGGACCCATCCGCCTGCTTGATATTCATTTCAAATCGACAAGGCTTTCCAACTTCTAAGGGATCAAGAGCCCGGAAGTCCAAACTCATAGGCCACCTGCGGATAGATAAATCAACAAAGCCTGCATCTCCAGGACCACAATAATCGATTTCACCCTCAAGGTTGTAAGTTTCTTCGTGCAGAAAATCACATGGTTCCACCGGCAGTGAGCGTACAACAAAATAAATACCGATAAAAGGGATTGCCAAAAAGAAGGGTAAGAATTTAGACGAAAATATAGTTTTCATTATCAAGTAATTAACCTTCAACACCTTCGGGCAGACGAGCGAGAAAATCTTCTGCCGACCAATGACTTCCAGGAAATTGATATATAATTTGTCTTTTGGAATTGATAATCATGGTTCGCATCGTGTGATCGAGTGGCAAATCCTCAATATTCTTTCGAAAAATTCCAAATTGACGGTTCAAATCGTCAATAGCCGCCTTAGTCGCTGTCCCCAAACGAAAGTTTTGTTCATTCAAATCATAGGCGCGTGCATAAGATTTAAGGACTCCCGGGGTATCAAACTCTGGGTCTAAAGTTATGGAAAGAAACTTTACATGGGGGACTTTTGTCTGCTTGGCCAGTGTTTGAAGCTTTTTCATACGCATGGTGGATGCAGGGCACATCTCCGCAATCGAACACCGGGTAAATATAAAATTTAACACCGTCACGGAGCCATCAAAATAGTCGGTCGTCAAGACTTCACCATCTTGGTCATAAAGGGCAAAAGGGGGAAGCGTATCACCAACTGAACGAATCATGCTATCTCCCATACTCAAGGTATCTCGTCGCAACAATCGATTAACATTATTAACTCGAATACGTTCCGATCGATCATCTGGCCAAACACAACTGAGTAAATAACCCGGTCCTCTTGCGGGAGTAAAAGTCTTACGAGTCGACGCTCGAAAAACCGATTTTAAATTTAAAAGGTTTAAATCTCCAGGTTGAACCGCAAAAAATTGCTCGAAACCAGATACTCCACCCCATTCTTTCTGGAGTTCTTTACCGCAGGCAAGTATTTCAACTTTCACCATACTGGTGTTAACATCGACGTCTAAAACCCTTCCCCGCACTTCATTTACTGCTAGTGTTGACTTGGCTGAAAATTGACTAGGGGGAGCTTCGCAACTGCACAAAGCTAACCCACAAATC
>NZ_CAXLML010000084.1:0-4033 GCF_964187505.1 Candidatus Chordibacter forsetii | reverse complement strand
ACTTGCCGGCAGTCAGCCCAACATTCTCTTTATCCTGACGGATGACCAGGGAAAGGGGGATCTCTCCTGCATGGGCAATCCCATTTTACGCACTCCAAACTTGGATAAGCTTCATGCTTTAAGCACGAGATTTGATGACTTTCATGTCAGCCCGACCTGCTCACCCACCCGCGGTGCTCTGATGAGCGGTCGCTCTCCCTTCGAGGTAGGCATTTCCCACACCATCCGTCAACGCGACCACCTTGCCCTTGATGTGGTTACTTTCCCACAAGCCCTACAAGCAGCAGGTTATAAAACCGGAATCTTTGGTAAATGGCATCTCGGAGATGAAAAGCAATACCTACCAAAAGCCCGTGGTTTCGACGAGGTTTTGATCCACGGAGCCGGCGGAATTGGCCAGACCGGTTGGGGAGATTTCCCCGTAAACGAAGAAGAGTGCTACTTTGATAATGTCCTTTTGCACAACGAGGAAATCGTAAAAACCGAAGGGTTCTGCACCGATCTCTTCTTTCATGCGGGACTGGCTTGGATGAAAGACAGGATAGACGCCAAGGATCCTTATTTTGCCTATATTTCCCTCAATGCTCCCCACGGGCCAATGATTGCCCCTGAAAAATATAAGCGGAGATTCTTGGACGAAGGATATGGAGAGCGGACTGCCGGTCGATACGGAATGATTGAGAACATAGACGATAATATTGGGCTGGTCTTAGCCAAGCTCAAGGAATGGAATCAGTTCGAAAACACCCTAGTGATCTTCATGACCGACAACGGGATGGCAGGAGCAACAGGAATGAAGAATGGTAAGAAATTTGCCTCTTTTAACTGCGGAATGAAGGGAGCTAAGGCCACGGTTCATGAAGGGGGCACCCGGGTACCAAGCTTTTGGATGTGGAAAGGCAGAATCAAGGAAGGAGTGGATATCGATGCACTTACTGGACATATTGATTTCTACCGTACGATGTGTGAACTTGCTGGTACAAAGGTCCCCAAGAGTAAACTTCCTCCCAAGGGACGATCCCTGCTCCCTCTTTTTGAAAACCTCAAACCGGAATGGCCCAACCGAACACTCTTCTTTCACCGAGGCCGGTGGGATGATAAAATTTGGGATCACGACGCAATGGAAACGCACAGGTACAGAAATGGTGCCGCTCGATCTACCCGTTGGAGATGGATCGATAATAAAGAACTCTATGACATTGGCAAAGATCCCGGACAGCAGCAAAATGTGGCCAAGAAAAACCCAGAGGTAATGAAGCAAATGAAGGAGGCGTACGATGCCTGGTGGAATACCCTCGGCCCTTTACAGGTAAATGCCGGGAAGGAGCAAATCACCAAGGGCAATTTTCCTTTGCAGAAACGATACCAAAAGAGGATCAAACTGGGCAAACTTCCAGAATGGTCACCCAAACCCATTTAACTCAGCCTACTAACATCAAATAAATTTATTATGACAGCAGAAAAAGAAAATAACCAAAAAGGAAATAAACTTGGAATTTGGGCCTTGGTCACTGCAGTACTTAGCTGGGGCTGCATGATGGGAGCCATTCCGCTGGGTATCTTAACTTGGTTTCCTCTTCTCGCTATTGCTGCAGTCACTTCCGTTCTTAGCCGGAAGACCGCGTTGGGCAAGGTGGCCATCGTCTTACTGATCCTCGAAATCCCTGCATACCTTGTAATTCACAGTATCCAGTTGGTCCCTCAAAACCTTTAATCTCATACGACTCAACAATTAAAGCCCTTTTCATGAAACTTTTTCTCCTATTAATTAGTCTACTTAACACCTGCATTTTTGTTTTCGGCAAGCAAAACGCTGGCGTAGCCCCAACGGTTAAAAACATTGCCTACGGGGATCATGAAAAAGAGAAGATGAACTTTTGGAGGTATGAATCCGAAGGACCGGTTGGAGTCCTCCTCGATATCCATGGGGGTGGATGGATGGGAGGAAAGAAGGATGAATCCAAACGCCCAAGCCAATTACAAAAGGGGTATCATATAGCATCCATTAGTTATCCCCTCGTCAATGAAGGAGGCAGGCAACCGCAGATGCTCCATGCCGCCCTGCGTGCCGTTCAGTTTTTAAGATACAAAGTAAAGGAATGGAACATCAACCCCAGCCGAATTGTGGCCACCGGAGGTTCGGCCGGCGGGTGTTCAAGCCTGCTGGTTGCTTTGCACGATGACATCGCCAACCCTAAGAGCAAAGATCCGGTGGAACGGCAGTCCTCCCGCATCGCCGGTGCCCTGGTGGCTGGTGCTCAGACTACGATGAACCCGTTCATGATCAAAGAACGCATAGGTGAGACAACCTTTGGCAACCCCATGCCATACAAACCCTTTGGTGCCGAAACCATAGACGAACTGACCAGCAACTGGGAAGAATACAAAAACCTCGTACAACAGTGCTCTCCTTTGAACCATTTAACCAAGGATGATCCTCCCCTGCACCTCTTTTACAATGTGAACCGTGAGTTCCCCACCAGCAAATCACCCAACGGAATCCACAGCCCCATCTTTGGGGAAATCATGCTGGAGGCATGTAAAAAAATCGGGGTGGAGTGCCACTTGCAATATCACGAAAAAGACCGCCCGCTACCCGAGGTAAGCCGGGAAGAATTTTTGAACCGCTTACTTCTGGGCACCTAATTTTAAAATTTATTTCCGTTTCTTAAATATCCTGAAAAGAAACTTAGCCATCCCGCCCAGCAGACCGACCCAAAAACCTAAAAAACCGACGCCAACAATCACATAGGTAATTCTCATGTGAAAATTTTGTTGAATGTTCTCTTCAAGGGTTGCATCCGGATAAGGAAGATCAAAAAAGACCAGCATATAAGCTATAGCCAGCAGGATGGTGAGCAGGCCACCTACGATCAAGAAAACGGCAGGAAATTTTTTCATTGCGAGGAAAACCGGTACAGAATGCCCTCCATTCCTTCCACCCGGTTACCCTTTACCAGCACCCCTTCTTTTTGGAGTAACTCGATTTTCTTTTCCACCCCTAGGGCATATCCTCCGATCTCACCATTACTGCAAACGACCCGGTGGCAGGGAACTTCAAACAGCCTGGGGTTCCGATTCATGGCCTGCCCAACGGCCCGATACGCACGGGTACCGACAGCCTCGGCTAATTCCTTGTATGTGGTCACTCTGCCTTTCGGAACCCGGAGGAGCAGTTGATAACATTTCTCGGCCAAGGACATTGCTTAGGCTTCTCCCAAATAAACAAACAAATCAAGGCAATTTCAAAAGATCAAATTCGCTCTTGGAGTTATTATTTTGAGTGCATAATGGGGGAATTTACTCAAGTGTATGATCTATGGACCCATTAACCATCATTGCTATCATTATCGGTTTACTCTTTGCAGGCTTTTTATTTTTTGTCGAAGAAGCATTCGAAAAAATGCTCAACCCATTGTTCAGGCTTGTCGGGTTGAATTCCTCTTGTGGGCCTCTTGAAATTAGAGCTGAAAAAAAAGATGAGTCGATCATTCTGGTTATTAAAAACCTTGGGAAATCGCATGCTTCACTCGCCTCAATTCAAGGAAGAAATGCTAATGGAAAGACAATCTATCCTATCCCTTACTCTACTCTAGATGAGTCCATTCAAGATCTTGGAGAAAAAAAGACCAGCGATCTGTGCAAGAAATTCATCAAAGAAAAGCTCGCTACCCAATGCTCAAAAACGATTTACCTGAAACAATCTGAATTGGTGGATTGCTCGCTTGATAGCCTTGAACTATTGGATGCCCTCGGTGGTAAATGGCCTGTCATTAGTGAATGAATTTCTACAAAATCCACTTGAACACAAAACGAATTGTATTGCTTGATGAGTAATAATTTCAACTACGAGCACTTAGATGAAACCGTTGAAGAAGGCGTGTTCTCTCCATGGCAAGAGGTCGACATCGAAATATGTTGTTTTACAGATTTAGGAATCAAGGTTGCCATTAACGATGAATATATTGGTTTGGTCTATGAGAATCAGGTTTACGGTTACTATGAGGAAGGCCAAAGGCTCAAAGCATATATT
>NZ_CAXLML010000083.1:0-3816 GCF_964187505.1 Candidatus Chordibacter forsetii | reverse complement strand
CCAGCAACCTGACTATAATCTGGATGAATCTATACCGTTGTCCTCGCAGACTTTAAAAACAGTAATTCCTGAAAAAAGTTGGGATGTTGATGAACGAGTTGAACGAAACGAGACTCGGAAATGGCTTAAAAATGAGGGCCTTGGGTCGCCTCAATCCTTGCGCCGATCTTTTTTGGTAAAAGTGCTGCTTGATAAACCGCCGGGATTAAAAAGATCTAGCTTCTGATTTTCGCAGGAACTACCTTCTACATTGGGAGCAGGCTTTTTTTCTTTAGATTTAAGGCTTTTTCTTAAGCCTATTTCCATGCAAGCTTTGTTCCATTGACATGTTTGAGGAAATTTACAATCCCCTAAAATACATCGCACTGTTTTATTTTTTTGCACTAATAAATTATAAAATTCAAGGAAAGTAAACTATGCAATAATTTAGAATTAAATAAATGTAGATCTTTCAATCAAGACAATCATAAGCACGAGAAATTTAGTCTAACCAGTTGATGCCAAGCCCCTCTGTTAAGAATAGAAATGATTTCCAGTATTTACTTCTATGGATAAGAGATTTTCTTTTAGATTCGTTTAAGCGGTTAATTTGCTGAATAAGATCAATTTTTGAGGTTAATCCTGCCTGAAATTTAAGATTGGAAATTTTATAGGTCTTTATAAATTCATCCACTAAATTCTTCGATATTTTATAATCTTCTACATTTGATCGATGATTAATGGTCGCCGTTTCAATTTCTTTAACTGCCTGTAAAAGAGAAGTCTTCCATTCAAAATCAATCATCTTTAAGGATGCTTCATCTATTCTTAACTGTGATCTTCGTCGAGGGCTTATGATAGGTAAGTCAATCACAGGTCCTCCAGAAAACTTCCATTGTTCGAAGCCATCGGACAGGTCACTGCTCATTCCAATACCAGAAAGGTTGAGGTTTAGTGAAGGATAAAGGTTCAATCGAGAAGCGTTGACTCGATGTGCATGTGCATAAATCGTTAATTGACCAGCGATAATATCAGGTCTACCCCGAAGCAATCTACTTGGTAGAAGAGAAGGTAAGTTTGGTAGGGTTAATGATGAGAGGTTTGGAATGTCAGAGAGGTTTCCATCAAGTGGTGACCCCAGAAGTGTTCCAAGTTGTATAATACATGTTCCCAGATCTTGCTTGATACGATTATGATCTATAACTTGTAATTTGATTTTGGTCTCCATTTCAATCAAACTGATATTATCGTCTAGCCCGGCATTATATTTGTGGAGGTGCAAAATATGTGCTTCGTTATGGTTTCTAATTTGTGTGGTCATTATGCCGAGATCTTCCTTCAGAAAGCATGCCATAAGCCATCGTTCAGCAATGCTGTAAATCAATTTTAGTTTTGCTCCTTCGAGTATATGTTGTTCTGCCTTGATAAGTTTAGCTGATTCTTTTTTTCGTTCCTTCCACTTACCCCAGAGATCTAACTCCCAATTGTATGTTGCAGTTGTACCCCATTCTGGAATTCGGGAGGTTTGTAGCTCGGTTGATTTTGTTTTCTCTTTTCCTGCCTTCCACCCAGTTAAGATATTTAATGTGGGTTTCGAATCATCGGTATAATATCCGTTCTTAGATATTGCTAAATCTAGCTTTGCTAATTTTGCATGCCAGGAAGGACTTTCTTTTAATCCCTTTGTGATAAGAAAGTTAAGGTCTTTGTTGGTAAAAATTGATTGGAATGTAATATTATTTTCAACATCTGGATGAGTAGTTTTTAAGGATAAATCACCACCAATAGAATCACTTAGTTTCTGTTGAGTCTTTAATAACTCATTATCTCTAATTACACAACTGCTTAATAATATGTATATTACAAAATATAAATATAATATCATATCTTTATTGTGATATATAAATAAATATTAAAGGAGTTGTATCTGTTTTGCATTTACGAGCATAGCAGACGGAATTGACGATGTGTCAATGGTTCCAAAAACCTTTATTTTTTTTCCGGGTTGCAATCCATCTACGCCCTTCAGGGTACCCTTGAGCAAGCTAGAATTTTTATCTATTATTTGAACCGTGAGTGTAGAAGATAAGATTGTTCTTCTATCTTCACAACATGCATCCCAGGGAGTCGGACAATTATCTCCCTTTATTTCATTACATTTCTTAATCGAATTATCGATTACGACAAAGCTTGCTCTTCCCTTGGTAAAAGGTTCTCGGCGACCTCCTATATAACCGCTTAATAATATGCTCTTATCAACTAATTTCCCTTTTTTTGCTTCAAGAATTGAAAGTGCACTTCCAAGATCCTTGTTTGTAATGAAATCTTTTGGCAAGTTTGCTTTTATATAGTAGTCATTTTCCTGCTTATATATTTTTTCATCGTTATTTTCTCCACAACTGCACAGTAGCAAAATTGCAATATAGGAATTAATCAATGTTGTTATTCTTTTCATATTTAAAATGTCTTATTAGGACGATTTGAGAGTTTCAGGTAAAGTTGCGCGTAAACAATTCCATGCTGGTGGTATGCCCCCTATTACACCAAGGCTTATGCCGGTTACCAATCCAAGGATTAGTATTGATGAATTAAAGTCCAAAATAAATACACCTATAGAAAAAGGAAATGCTAGACCTTGAAACCATACAATTGAAATTAAAAACGCACAAAAAGATCCAATAAACCCGGTGACACACGATTCTTGGGTCAAACTTAGAAGGATTGCTTGCCTACTAAAACCAATAGCTTGCATGGCACCAAATTCTTGAATCCGAGCTGAAAATGCTGCATACAATGTATTTAATCCTCCAAACAAGGCACCAATCGAGAGGAGAATCGCGCAAAGCCATGCCATCCATCTTATAGGTGCGTAAAACTTCGATAGTTTTGCGTAATATTCTGTTTCCTGGATTGCCACTAGTTCCAGATCTAATCTTTGTTTTGTAAACGCATCTAAGTCTGGAATATAGTCGGTATTTACAAGTGAAACTATAACACATGAAAGTTTATCTCTTTGTGTGTAAGTCATTAAATCCTGGAGTGGTACCCATACTTCTGCCTCCATTACAGTTCCAATTGCGTCAAAAATCCCGGAAATAACCATTTTCTCTCCGCTCAATTCCACTATTTTTCCGATTTGTAGAGCCGAACTGGATATTCCTAGTTTTTGGTGTGCCAATCTTCCAATCATTATTTCTCCTGATTCTGGAAAGCGACCCTCCAAAATCCGTATCTCCTTGTGAACCCATAATGCTTCATGGCGTACCCCTCTAACTAGTGCCTGAGAGTTTACTTTATTGGCACTCAACATACCGTTAAAATGGATTTCAGGCGATATAGTAGGCTTTTCCATAGTTTGAAGTATACCGGGAATTGAAGATGCGATTATTTGTTCCAAGCCATTTCTGACCTCACTACGCTCTACACTCTCCTCACTGCCGGCTCCTAAAAGGATGACATTGCGGGGCTCTCCCGTTCGTGCAAGTGTGCGATCCATTGCTTGATTCATACACGCAGCGAGCATAACCAGCATGACCACTAAGGAACTTCCGATAATCAATTGTATTGATTGGACGGGCCTTCTCAAAAGGTTTCTACAGGAGTAGGTTAAAGGAATCATTAAATTAGGTGATTTTGAGACTTTCGTTGATGGACAATCTACCGGCTTGCCAAGCTGGGTAAAGACCAGCAATCACTCCGAGTGCAAGAGAGGCAAAGATGCCTTGAGAAACGACTTCACCAGATGGAACGAAAGCCAAAACTAACCCTTCGTTTCCTATTGAAACACCTTGATAATGAAGAAAGCAAAAGGATATAAAAATACCTAAAAATCCACCA
>NZ_CAXLML010000082.1:0-26165 GCF_964187505.1 Candidatus Chordibacter forsetii | reverse complement strand
TGCCGGAGTATCTGGAGAAAAGGCAACCGCTCTGTTTGATAGTGACCGGTATGACTCAGACGGAGACGGTGTATCCAACCTTCTCGAACGTGCCTTTGGAGGAGACTCTCTGGGCAACGATTCAAGGGGTGCTCGTCCAGCTCCGGTTAAAACTAACGACGGTAAAGAATACTTATCCTTTACCAGGTACGATTCAGACTACCAATCGACCATGGGCGTACAGTACATAGTCGAGAAAAGTACAGACCGTAGAACTTGGTCCTCATCTGGTATTGAACAGGTTGGTTCCGCAGTCGATTTGGGCGGAGGTATGGAACGTGTTGTCTACCGCACAACAGCCGCTACTTCTGCTGGCACTACTCAGTTTATTAGAGTCAGAGTAAAAGCTAGGTAAACCATGACTAAGGAAAAGGAAGATACTCTCATCAGCCAAAAAGAGGCAGCCGCAATTCTTGGGTTTAAAACCAAACAGCAGGTGGTTAAGTACATCAAGGAAGGCATTCTTAAAACTTACGAAAAACAGGGGAGCAAGAGAAAATGGCTAAACCTAGAGGAAGTATACAAACTGCCGAAACCTTTACCAATACCTCCACCCGACCATTACTTTCAAACGCTCAAAGTGAATGAGCGTTGGAAGAAAAAAGAGTAACTCAGGCAAGCTCTCCACAATTTCAGGTTATTTTATCTTATGGGAAGAGACCTGGTTCGAATAATCTTACTTCGAACTTTGATCGATGCTCATAGGTTAAAAAACTTTGCAATGTTTTGATAATATTGAAGTGGCTACAATAAGATAGGTAGAGCAAAGATTTTCTTCTTATTCGATTACTCTTTGCCAATATTCATGCAATCAGTAAAGATTTTGAGATGACGGATATTATACTACCCATGATCCAACAAATTGCCTTGCAAGCTAAAGATGCTTCCCGGGCATTAAGTTCGGCAACAACCATACAGAAAAATGATGCCCTACAAGCAATTGCCCGCGAATTGGAGTCCAGCCGAAAGATCCTTATCGAGGAGAATGAAAAAGATTTAAAGGCGGCCAAAGAAAATGGATTGACGGATGCGATGGTTGACCGGTTACGACTAAACCATGAACGAATTGATGGAATGGTCCAGGGTTTGCGACAGTTGATCGAATTGCCCGATCCGGTGGGCGGATTGATCGAGGAAAAAACACCTGCAAATGGATTGAATATCCGCAAGGTACGCACACCGATTGGGGTGATCGGAATCATTTACGAGTCCCGCCCAAATGTTACGATTGATTGTGCCGGACTATGCCTAAAGTCGGGAAATGCATCCATCCTTCGCGGAGGTAAGGAAGCCCTGCACTCCAACCGGGCACTTGCCTCGATTATTAACTCCGCTTTATCACGCAGTGAAATTCCTGAAAATGCGGTGCAGCTCATTCCCACGAGTGACCGTGCAGCCCTTAATCATTTACTGACCCTCGATGAATATGTGCACTGCATCATTCCACGTGGGGGAGAAGGCTTGATCCGTTTTGTTGCTGAAAATAGCCGCATCCCGGTGATTAAGCACTATAAGGGGGTGTGTAACCTTTACCTCGATCAGGGCTGTGATCCGCAAATGGGACTGGATATTGCGGTGTCTGCAAAGTGTGGAAGACCAGGGGTTTGTAACGCCATAGAGAATTTAATTGTTCATGCATCCCAACTCGATTCCCTGCTTCCCAAAATCGGACAGGCATTGCAGGAAAAAGGATGTGTTATTTTTGCAGACGAGCGTGCCCAAAAAGCCCTTGGTGATGTTCCGAGCACCCTGGCAAGCGAACAGGAATATGCGGAGGAATTTCTCGACCTTCGACTGGCGATTAAAACGGTGGATCATCTGGACGAGGCCATTGAATTTACCAACCGCTATGGAAGTGGCCACAGTGAATCTATCCTTTCCCCATCCGCAGAGCGGGCGGAAAAATTCCAGCGGGAAGTCGATGCCTCTTCCGTTTACTGGAATGCAAGTACCCGCTTTACCGATGGGTTTGAATTTGGACTGGGAGCAGAAATTGGTATTTCCACAGACCGCTTGCATGCACGCGGACCTATGGGCCTGGAAGAATTGTGCTCTTACAAATATATGATTCAGGGAAACGGGCAGTGGAAATAGTACCTACCGCCCCAACCTCTCTTAAATCCGCTAAATATTTAAGGTTATGAGCGATCTATTCATCACTGGTGGTACCCTCGTAACAGACGGTAAACGGGAAGAGGCAGATTTGCTCATACGCGAGGGAAGAATCGAACGAATCAGCCCATCCATCTCCCCCACCCCCAATTCCCAAATTATTGAGGCGGGTGGAAAATGGATTCTTCCAGGATTGATTGATGATCAGGTGCACTTCCGTGAACCTGGACTTACCCACAAGGCATCCATCCAGACCGAAGCCCGGGCAGCGGTGGCCGGTGGAGTGACCAGTTTTTTTGAGATGCCCAATGTGTCCCCACCCACCCTCGATATGCAAAGGTTGGAGGAAAAACGGGCAATCGCACGGCGGGACTCGGTGGCAAACTATGCCTTTTTTCTGGGAGCGAGTAATGAAAACCTGGAAGCGGTAAAATCGGCTGACCCCAGCCGTATTGCAGGGATCAAAGTATTTATGGGTTCATCCACCGGAAATATGCTGGTTGATGAGGAGGCCACTCTTGAGCAAATCTTTCGCCATGCCCCGGCGACCATAGCCACTCATTGCGAGGATACCCCAACCATTTTAGAAAACGAGAGCCTGGCCCGGGAAAAATTTGGAGAAGATGTGCCATTTTCTGAACATCCAAACATCCGCTCGCGGGAGGCTTGCCTGCGCTCGTCCACTCTGGCCACCGAACTTGCCAAACGCGAAAATGCACGACTCCATGTTTTGCACATTTCAACTGAGGAAGAGCTCAACCTTTTTACCCCTGGTGATGCCCGTATAACCGCGGAGGCATGTGTACATCATTTATGGTTTGAAGAATCTGGGTATGATAAACTGGGTGCCCTGATAAAATGCAACCCGGCAATCAAACGGGCAAGCGACCGCTCGGCGGTGCGCCAAGCAGTGGCGGATGGAAGAATCTCGGTACTTGCGACCGATCATGCCCCACATACCTGGGAGGAGAAACAGGGAACTTATTTTAACGCGCCTTCTGGGCTACCCCTTGTTCAGCATACCCTTTTACTGATGCTGGAAATGGTAAATGAAAATTGTTTTCCCCTGGAAACTTTGGTGGAGCGTGCCTGCCATGCTCCCGCCCGTATTTTTGATGTTTTAGACCGCGGGCATTTACGCGAGGGCTACTGGGCGGATTTAGTTATTGTCGATCCTCACAGTCAAACAGTGGTCGATGAGAGCAAATTGTTCAGTAAGTGTGAATGGTCTCCATTTGCAGGCGAGCGTTTTTCCCACCGGATCGAACAAACGATCGTGTCGGGAAAAATTGCCTACGAAAAAGGAAAGATAATTGAATCTTGCCGTGGAGAAGCGGTAACCTTCGCTTCAGTCAGGCGGTAAACAAGCAAGGTAGAATCAGGGGAGCCAGGGATATTTGTCGAAATCGGGCTTTCTTTTTTCCAGAAAGGCTTTTTTTCCTTCCGTACCTTCCTCAGACATATAGTAAAGTAAAGTAGCGTTACCAGCGAGTTCCTGCAAACCGGACTGGCCATCACAATCGGCATTGAATGCAGACTTTAGGCAACGAATCGCAAGCGGGCTTTTTTCGAGAATTTCCCCGGCCCATTGCACACCTTCAGTTTCCAATTGATCGACTGGGACAACCTTATTGACGAGACCCATATCAAGGGCTTCCTCGGCTCCATACTGCCGGCAAAGAAACCAAATTTCACGGGCCTTTTTCTGCCCAACGATCCGGGCAAGATAAGAAGATCCAAACCCCCCATCAAAACTGCCCACCTTAGGACCAGTCTGTCCAAATACCGCGTTATCCGCAGCGATGGTAAGATCGCACACGACATGTAGAACATGCCCGCCCCCGATCGCATAACCAGCAACCAGAGCAATTACCACTTTGGGCATGGAACGGATAAGTTTTTGCAGATCGAGAACATTGAGACGGGGAACGCCCTGATCGTCAACATAACCGGCTTCTCCACGCACGCTTTGATCGCCACCGGAACAGAAAGCATATTTCCCATCGGTGTGTGGACCTGCACCGGTAAGCAAAACCACTCCGATTTTTGGATCCTCCCGGGCATCGAGAAAGGCTTGGTACATTTCATTGACCGTTTTCGGACGAAAAGCATTGCGCTTGTGCGGACGATTAATAGTAACCCGGGCAATCCCACCTGCCTTGTGATAAAAAATGTCCTCGTATTCACCAACTGTTTCCCAATTCATGACTGCCCTTCCTCTTCTACCGAATCGGACGAAGTGGATGAATCCACAGGCTCCACCTTTCGACCCTGTACGCCCCATTTTTCACGGAGGTATAGGCGTTCCTCTTTCCAGTCGGCAAAAGGCTTGCCCCGCAAGGAAAGCAATTGATCGAGGTTTTGCTTATCGAACTGGTCGGTGCCGGTTTCGTTCATGGGTTCAGTCGGGTGATTTTCCATTGTTCGTCCGTTTGTTGATAAAGAAAGCGGTCGTGTAGACGGTTGGGTCCGCCCTGCCAAAATTCAAGGGATCGTGGGTGCAGGTAGTACCCACCCCAGTGAGGAGGTCGGGGGGGATTTTCCCCATATTTATCCTGAGCTTGTAAAAAAGACTTCTCGAGGCTTTCGCGCGAATCCAGAGGCTGGCTTTGTTGGGATGCCCATGCCCCGATCCGGCTGAGGTAGGGACGGGAAAGAAAATATTCCTCGGCCAGGGAGTCCTCAACCTTGGTGACTTCTCCAAGAATAGTCACCTGGCGTTGCATGGAAAACCAGGGAAAATGCATACTAACATGGGGATTATCCGAAAGATGCCCGGCTTTTCGACTGTTATAATTTGAATAAAAAACAAACCTTCCACCCTCCAAGCCTTTGAGGAGTACGGCCCGGGAAGAGGGCCTGCCCGATTTATCCACCGTTGCCAGGCTGCAAGCATTAGGATCGTACACGCCAGCCTCGATCGCATCCTGCATCCATTGTTGAAACTCAGTCACAGGATCATCAGACAATTGATCGCGACGGAGAGGTTCGCGGTCATAACTTTCTCTTAAATCTTGCAGGCTTTGATTAAAATCGTTCATCGGAAATTCATTATCCTAGACAAATCGGGGCGTTCGGCAAAACCCTTTATTCTAAATCCCTCCTGTTTGCCTTGCTTACTACCTCCCGGCCGACGGCGGCAGCAAGGCCGGGTGAACGGTCGCGCATTTTTTGACGAATTTTCATATTCCAGCGAATGAGATGCCGGGCAATCCGCCCGCGCAGGGAACGGTGTATCCAATGCAGTTCATGGGCAGGTTCAGAAGAGGTGGCGTAGCGTTCCTTGTAGGCAAAGGGAGCGGGCAAAAAATCAAATACTCGCCCTTCTTTCCAGCAACATTCCATCGAGCGTTTCAGGAGTTGTTTACCCGGGGAATATTTTTTCCACTCCTCATCGTAGGCAAGGTGATGGAGGTACGAACGCCCGGGTACGAGCAATTCCAACTGCCAGGCAATTGGCTGATCGTCCACTCGCAGGACAGAAAGCCGAACCCTTGAGGACTGGGCAAGTTCGGGAAGCAGTTCGAAAAAGAATCCACGCTTTCCACGTATGCTGTAAAGGCCGGCATTTTCCAAGGTCTTGCTCGATGCCACTTCCACCAAACAGGTTGTCGGCATGACCGACCTTACTTCCTCCAGGGAGTCGCAGGTCTGCCAACTGATCTTTCCCCGCTCGGCAAGGGAACGTTCGTCGTAGCGGAAAGATTTGCGCGATTTTGGCCCCATTTTATCCTCCCAGAATTCTTCAAAGCTTTGTTCTTTTTCCGGCTCCATCAGGCAGGATGAACGGGCACAACGGGTAATGGTCAACTTGTCGCCCGTTCCCACGGACTCCCTAAGATGAGCACTCCAAAAAGTTTGCGGAATTTGAGGAAGCCAGACGAAGAGAAAGGAACCGATTAAGCCTTCAAGGGCATTAACCATGGGACCAACAACGCTCCGGACACAGGTTGGAAAATGGTAATTTGCTTCGTCATATACAAAGGGCCAGAGCCCCTTTGAACCCAACAGACCCGGGCGTTCGACGAAGGGCCAGTAGCCAAGAAGTTCACCCTCGGCTGAATAAGTGAGCAGAACGAGGGGGGCACGGTCCTTCTTTTGACGTTTCCACCACGAACGCATCCATTCGGGTGAGAAGTATGGATTTATCCAGTCTGCCCGATCTACCAAGGTATCATACTGCTCGGCGATTGAATCGATAACCATTGGATGGCGCGAAACTTCGATGCGTGGTGGATGAACATTCACAGCACGAGCGGGAGAAAAAAAATTGCAAAGCCCGAAAAAGCGGGCAGGACAAAAAAACTAGATAACGAGGTTGTGGAAATCCTCGTACTCGGCACGAAATCCACCGTCCACTCCCCGGCAAAGCACAGCCACCGCATCGTGGGAATGTAAAGATTCGAAGTGGGAACAAACAATTCGAAAATCAATAATACCCGATTCTTCAATCAATTGTTCGTAGAGCAGACGGGCCGCATCCTCGACAAACTTTACCTTTGCACCGTTAAGTTCAGCAAAGGCCTGCTCGTCTTCCCGCTTGACCATTACCTGAGTCTCAGTGCCAAGTCCATTTATGCACATATCGCGCAGTTCGAGCAGGGAAAGTTCCTGATCGGGGTGTACTTCCACACTTACCCGGGCGAGGCTGCGTTGGGAATGGGGAATGGCAAGTAAGTTCCGGGCCTCCCGGGCATGCTCAGAAAGTTCGGATGCACAGGGGCAGGCAGATGAATAAATGAAGTCAAAATTGATGATCTTACGCACCCGGTCGGCACGGTCGATAATTCCCTCAAAACTACAGTGGTAGTATTGATAGCCCTCCAATCCACTACGAAGACTTTCCTGAACCATGGGATAAGAAAAATCCACCTTTATGCGAGCCTCCCGGGAATCGAGTTTTTCCTTGTATTGACGAAGTACCTTATCGAGGGTTTCGGGAGAAAACACTTCTTTTTCGTACTCGTAAAAAATACGAATAATGCGGGACATATTGATGCCTTTTTTATCAGCATCCAAACTCACGGTACCAGTAACCCGGGATTCCAGAGTTAAGTCCTCCCCGTCAGGACCTACAAAACGCAGGGGTAAACGGAAACCAGATATGCCAACCTGAAGGATGGGTACATTAGAACCCTGCATCTCTGTACATCCAGAATTTTGCACATCGGGCAGAGATTTTTTGTACTCCGGTGTGATCTTAAAATTTGGATCGTACTCGCGTTTGAGTTTGTGGGGTTCGTCGGATCGTGTGTCCATAACCTAAATTTTGCCGAGTTTTAGAAAGGATGCAAACAGGCAAGTTACTTTGCCTTGCCTTGATTGGCCACCGCTTCCATTGCCTTGGCCACGGCCTCAGGATCTCCAAGGTATTGACGATTGATCGGTTTGAGGTCGGCATCGAGCTCATAAACCAGGGGCATACCGGTGGGTACATTCATTCCGATAATTTCCTCTTCAGATACACCATCCAAATATTTAATAAGGGCACGGAGGGAATTTCCATGAGCGGCAATGAGCACACTTTTTCCCTCTTTAATTTGCGGAGCAATCGTATCAGTCCACAAGGGAAGAAAGCGGGCAACCGTATCCTTGAGGCATTCAGTAAGAGGAATGTCTGCCTCGTCTAATCCAGCATATCGCCGGTCTTTTCCCGCATAGCCTTCATCCTCTTTAGTCATAGGAGGAGGTGGAATGTCGTAACTACGCCTCCATACCAGTACCTGTTCGTCCCCATGCTTCTCTGCAGTTTCTGCTTTGTTTAATCCCTGTAAAGCTCCGTAGTGCCTTTCGTTTAAACGCCATTCGCGATGAACAGGTATCCAGACCTGGTCCATTTCATTAAGGGAAAACCAGAGGGTACGAATCGCCCGTTTGAGCAGGGATGTGTAAGCAACATCGAATTGAAAACCCGCTTCCTTAAGCAGACGGCCGGACTCGCGAGCCTCGCCCTCCCCCTTTTCAGTGAGGTCAACATCGTGCCAACCGGTAAAACGGTTTTCTTGGTTCCACTGGCTTTCGCCGTGTCGGAGAAGTACTAATTTATGCATAGCTGTAATGGGAATAAAGAGTGCTATTGTACCTTAATACCTTCCCGGGGTCACGAATTTTCCACCGCTTTTGAATCTTGAATTTCTTGCGGGTAGGACTTGTGGAAAGGCGTGGGATGCGCTTGGATGAATCCCATGTTTGGTCGGATGCTCCTGCTTTTTATTTTTCTACCTATGGTGGAACTCTACTTATTAATCATGCTGGGTTCACGCATCGGGGCGATGCCTACCATCGGCTTGATCGTGCTAACGGGTATTATCGGGGCCACTCTTGCCCGGCAGCAAGGATTGTCCGTTCTCTCCAAAATCCAGCGGGAAATGAGCTCGGGTAAACCTCCCGCTCAGGAACTCATTGAAGGTGCCTTGATTGTGGTTGGGGGAATCGTCCTGCTCACCCCGGGTATTATCACTGATATTTTCGGATTTTCTTTGCTCATCCCCCCTTTTCGTAAGGCCCTATGCAGCAAACTAACTAAGTCTTTTTCCCAGAATATTGGCAAGGCAAGCGGATTTGCCCATTCCTCTAAAAGTACATCCTCTTTTCGTAAAGACTCGGATGATGTGATCGATGTCTAGCCCCTCCATTGTTTCATTCTTATTAGTCTTTTGCCTATTTGGATTCCTCGGGTGTGCCGGGCCAGAAGAAGGTATCTACATTGGAAAGATCGGTAATAAGAAAGAGGTGACCATTCGAATAAAGACGGATGGACTGGTAGAACTTGAAGGGTATTGGAAGCAACCACTCCAAGGCGGCCATGATCAGGGATCTCTTAGAGGCAAGGATATGGATGCACTTGTTTTTGAAGGACCGGAAAGTAAGAAGTTTAAACTCCGGTTTTTATACGAAAAAGATGAAGACAGTTTAATCATTCGGGCGATTCATTCCCGAACCTATGGACCAGGGGCCAGGTATATTTCCACCGAGGAAGAATCCGCCCTTAACCCAGCTCCCCGCCTTTCCCGTTTGAGCCCGGGAAAAAACTAGTCCCCATCCTGGGTTTCCTCGATCATCCGTTCGAGGGCATCCCGGAATTCCGGCCCCATTCCTTCCCGCTTGGCAATCTCCAGGTAAAAGGGAATATAATCATTTTGTTCCAATGATTTAAGGGCAATATTATGGAACGGTTCATCCGCAGAAATAAAATAGGTCGCCTGACCAAAAGACAGAGTAATGCCGGAATCGCTCCGAAAAACACCCAACCTTTCATGTCCATCCTTCATCTTTTATCGTTGGTATCGTGCGTGGATAGGATGAGCAAGCCCGGGATTGCTCAACAACAAAAATAAAGATAAGATTTGAAGAAAGATGATCTTCTTTCCCTATCGTGACGATAACCCAACCGGTTCCTTTCCCCTGGTTAATTGGCTGTTCATTCTTGCCAACATCTGGGTGTTTTTTGCCTACCAACTCCCCCTGGGTCCGGCAGAACAGAAATCCTACTTTGCAAACTTTGGATTCATACCCGCGGCTTTTTATGGACAGTTTGCTCAGGACAACCTTGGAGCAGTTGCATGGGAATGGGGATCGGTGGTCACTTCGATGTTTAGTCATGGAGGATTCCTCCACCTGTTTGGAAATATGCTCTTTCTATATCTGTACGGGGATAATTTGGAAGATGCCATGGGCAAGGTACGCTATTTTTTATTCTATTTACTTTCCGGTTTTTTTGCCGCCATCGCCCAGTCCCTGATTGATCCGACCTCGGAAATCCCCATGGTCGGGGCATCCGGGGCGATCTCCGGAGTAATCGCGGGCTACCTGCTACTCTACCCCCGTGCAAATATTCGTATCTTTTACTGGGTTTTTCTCTTTGTGGGAACACTCTATCTACCCGCTTACCTCGTGCTCGGCCTGTGGGTATTTGAACAGGTAATTGCTCTACCCGAATCAATGAAACAGGCGGGAGGGGTTGCTATCGCTGCACACCTTGGCGGATTTGCCGCCGGTCTACTCTTCACTCCTTTTCTGCGTAAACCCGGAGTTCGCCTGTTTCAGGACGGACGAACGCGCTCTTTTACTCGCCAATCCCGGGGATTGCGGTAACTTTACCCGCTTTTAAGCGAACAGATGGAAAAAGCATACCAACCAAAAGATGTGGAGGACCGCCTCTACGAAACCTGGGAACGAGAGGGGTCATTTCAGGGACGACCCGATGCGGATAAACCCGCCTACTCCATTGTAATTCCCCCTCCCAATGTGACTGGTGTTCTCACCATGGGCCATGTGCTCAATAATACCATCCAGGATATTCTGGCTCGGCGGGCACGCCAGCGTGGTCATGCCACGCTTTGGCTACCAGGAACCGACCATGCTGGAATTGCCACCCAGACAAAAGTGGAACAACAACTGCGCAAGGAAGGTAAAAATAAACACGATCTGGGAAGGGAAGGATTTATCGAGCATGCCAAGAAGTGGCGCGATAAACACGGAGGAATCATTCTAAAACAATTGCGTAAACTCGGATGTTCCTGTGACTGGGAACGTACCGTTCATACCCTCGATTCTGATTATTCCGAGGCCGTGCTCGAAGCCTTCGTGCGTTTGTTTAATAACGGATATGTTTACCGGGGGAAACGCATGGTCAACTGGTGCCCGGTTAGCCGGACCGCTCTGTCTGACGAAGAGGTAATCACGAAACCTCAGAATGGAAAACTTTTTAAAATTCGTTATGAACTTACGGATACTCCGGGCGAATACCTCTATGTTTCCACCACCCGTCCGGAAACAATCATGGGCGATGTTGCCCTTGCCATCCATCCCGAGGACGAGCGCTGGCCAGGGCTCGAAGGTAGAAAGGTCCGCCGACCTCTCCAACCTGCAGAAATTCCCATCATTGCGGATGCAGCAGTGGAAAAAGACTTTGGTACAGGCATGCTCAAGATTACTCCTGCTCATGATCCTTTGGACTTCGAGATCGGACAGCGGCACAACCTGGAAATTATTGACGTCTTAAATGAGGATGGATCGCTCAACGATTTGGCAGGGCCCGAATTTTCCGGAATGGATCGTTTTGAAGCCCGCAAAGCAACCGTGGAAAAACTACGGGAACAGGGAGACCTGATCGACGAGGAAGACCACGCCAATAATGTCGGGTTTTCAGAACGGGCGGATGTACCGGTTGAACCCCGTCTTTCCGAACAATGGTTCCTGCGCTATCCACGCGTGGAAGAAGCCAAACGGGCGGTGGCTGAAGGATTTATCCGCTATTTCCCGGAACGCTGGAAAAAAACCTACCTTCATTGGTTGGAAAATATTCAGGACTGGTGTATCAGCCGGCAACTCTGGTGGGGACACCGCATCCCGGTTTGGTACCGTAAGGGAGCTCCCCGGAACGATCCAAAAAATTGGCATATCTCAGTAAAAGGGCCGGAAGACCCGGAAAACTGGGAACAGGATGAGGATGTACTCGATACCTGGGCATCTTCATGGCTCTGGCCGATTGCCACTATGGGATGGCCCGATAAATCGGCAATGAAGGCAAAGGGGCTTGATTATTTTTACCCCACATCCGCCCTGGTGACCGGTCCGGACATCATCTTTTTCTGGGTTGCCCGTATGATTATGGCAGGCTTGGAATTCAAGGGGGATCCGGTTGATCCCAAGGTTACTCTATCCGACGAGGAAATCCGTAAGCGTATCCCCTTTAAGGATGTTTACTTTACCGGAATTATTCGCGATGAAAAAGGGCGTAAAATGTCCAAATCTTTGGGCAATTCCCCCGATCCCCTCGATCTCATTGAAAAGTATGGGGCAGATGGTTTGCGATACGGAATAATGAGCATAGCTCCCAAGGGACAGGATATCCGCTTTTCAGAGGAACGAATTGAGCAGGGAAGAAATTTTTGTAATAAATTATGGAATCTTTCGCGCTTTCGTCAAATGGCGGATGAGGAAACCCGCGAGTCCACCCTGGAAGAGATTATCAGCCGGATAGATCCAGCCCAACTCAACCAGGACGATCATGCAATCTTGCTCCGTCTCGTACAAACCCTTGATGAAGTGGAACGACTCTACGAAGGGTACGAATTTAATTCTGTCCTTCAATCGATCTATCGTTTCTTCTGGAACGATCTGTGCGACTGGTATGTCGAAAACTCGAAGGCTCGTATGAAAGGCGGGGAGGATAAAAATACCTGCCTTGCGATTCAGGATCTTTGCCTCAGGCAAGTCCTGCTACTGCTGCATCCTGCGACTCCTTTTATTACCGAAGAGTTGTGGAAAGGACTTGGGTTTTCTGGTGGGCAGTCCATCCAGTGGATCAATCCGGGAACGGGTCAGGAGTTACATCAATCTCTTGAACAAGCGGGCGTACGGCCCGATGCTTCCGCCCTTGAGGAAATGCTCGCGATCCGCGAGCTCGTCACTTCCATGCGTGCCCTCAAAGCGGACCGCAACCTGGCAAGTAACAATAAAGTCGAATTCTTCTACCTTGCAGATGATGAAAATTCCACGGTTTTGGAAAAACATATTTCCTCCCTTCTCAGTTCCGTGGGATCGGCCGCACTCAAACGGGTAAAGGAAGCACCCGTGGGCATGCCCACCTTGGTCACCGCATTTGGATCGGTTTATATGGACCTGGCCAGCGGGATTGACCCTGTGGTCGAGCGGGCAAGACTGACCAAGGAAATGGAAGGTTTGGACAAAATTATATCCTCAATCGAAAATAAGTTAAACAATGCCGCCTTTACTGACAAGGCACCTGCCCAGGTGGTCGAAGGGGCTCGGAAACAATTGGCAGATAACCAGAAAAAACGTCAGGAAACTTCCGAAGCCTTGGCTGCTCTCACCAAGTAGCCAAGATCAAACGATCACCCCCGACGGACCGGACCTTCAAAGCGCCGGCGCTGCCTCATAGGAAGCTCGGGAAGTTGTGGAAGTTCTTCCGCCTGCGAATGGGAACTACCCAGTTTTCGTGCTTTATTTTGCAACTCCGTCCAGCGGGGAATACCAAGGTCAGGCCCATGAGCAATCAAATCGAGCAGGCATTTCCACTCGATAACCAGGCGCTCGACATCCCCCGCCCCCAAGTCCTCCGCCTCTTCCTCCTTTAAGGTAGTAAGAAGAGAACGTTCGCGGATAAAATCGACTCCGCCTTCTCCAAATTCCATCGGTAAACCAGCCCGTAAATACCCCGGACAGTCACGAAAACCATAGGCCTGCCGGCAGAGAGCAGATAGTCGGGACTCTGTATTAGCCCAGGAACGAAAACGATGCCCCGCCCGCAGATTTGCCAGGTCGTGAATCAATTCATCCATGTCATAGGTTGGGTCTTCCAAGGCCACCGCCACTGCCAGGCCCTCACCCCTTGAAAACTGGCTAAAAATACGGCCGCGGTCGGTAGGTCGGGCATGCTCATCGATTAAGCCCAAAACATACCATGCCTCAACCGGACTGGCCTGAGCTAAATCATCACTATGCACCGAACTTTTCTCCGCGAAAGGAGAATCAAATGATCGGGAAACTCGGCGTAATTGAGGATTGAGAAGCAAACGACCCCGTGAATCCTTCCAAGCCAAAGCCTGTGCATTTTCATAGCTCATACGGGCACTCAGGACTTTTCCCCGATCCACAAACTCGACCAGTTCACCACCCTGAGAAAGGGATGAGAAAAAGGGACGTAATTGATCCTCCAAGCCGAGACGAACCCAGGTCTTTCGGGCATATTTTCGTTTGCCCTTTGGTCGTTCCTGAGCCACTGCCAGTCGTAAAATTTTGCGAAATGATTTAATCAGGGTGACCCGCTCCCCCATCGATTCATCAAGGTAAACAGCCACTGGAATTTCTTTTCCATAAGTCGGAGATTTTTTGGTTCCAAAACGACAGGGATTGCCCGTCGGTATTTTGTTCAAAGTATCGGGCAGAGAAAGGGCAGGTACCCACTTCTCATCCTTTCTTACGAGAGCCCGGCCAAGTAATGCCCGCGACTGCCCTCCCCTTCTTTCCCAAAGGCCAGCACTGTTAAGCATCTCGATTACCTCGTCCCGGGGAGAATCTGTTTCCTGCTTTGCACTTTCCTTCGCTTGCACCAAGGAACTTAAGTTGCCAAGCGATTCACGAAAGCCCAGCCTTAGGTCTTCCTCTGAAAACAATCGGTCTGCAAGCTGGCGGGCGGCATCGACATGATTTTCTCCCCTTTGCAGAGCAACGTCCATGACCTTAATTAAGGAAGGCCAGTCGAGAGTCGAGGATCGTTGGAGGCGCAAAGGCCGGGCATCGGACAGTCGGGTTTGGCGAGAAGCAACCACCACATATCCGCGGGTATCTTTTCCCCGTCTACCCGCCCGGCCAAACATTTGCAAAAGTTCATCTTGTCGGACCTGATATAATTGCTCATTTATTCGATATTCCCGATCCGTGACTAATACGGAACGGGTGGAAAAATTAATCCCCGCACCCAATCCAGTGGTCGCCACCACCACCTGTAACTGTCCGGCCTTAGCCAGGGGTTCGACAAGCCCTGCCCGCTTAAGGTAATCAAGGCCGCTATGATGATAGGCCACCCGACGGCGCAACAGCGAAGAAAGTTCCTTACCAGCCAAACGGCGCTGCTCGGTGGTAAGTTCGAGCATTTCGGGCTCGGGTAATTCATGGGCAAGTTGACGGGCAAGTTCTTCTGCGGCTTTGCGCCGGGGGGCAAAAATCAATAATGGGCCAAGCCCGGCACGCAGGGCTCCATCGACCAACCTCGGCCAATGGCCGTGCAATTTCCCACCCGAAGTTGAGCGTTTGAGAAGGACCTCACCCATGACTTCCTCAAGAGGAACCGGACGTCTGGCTTCCTCGATAACCGCGACCTGACGTCCATGACCAACTAACCACTCGGCAACCACATGTGGATTGGCCACACTGCCACTCATTAAAAGCAGGGCGGTTTGAGGTCGGGCCATAGCCAGGGTAACCTCATAGCCCGGACCACGCTGAGAATCTCCCAGTAATTGATACTCATCGACCACAAAAAGATCAGGCGGATGGATACCTGCCATCGATCCGCGCTGCGTTTCCAAGGTGGCCACCACCACGGAGGCTTCCGGACGGTGGCGCACATCCCCGGTGACCAACCCGACCTCCCATCCACGCTCTTTCCATTCACGAAACTTATCGTTGGCCAATGCCCGGGTGGGCACGGTGTAGACCGCCCGCCCCTTAAAACCTGCCTCGATCCACTGCTCGAAGACAAAAGTCTTGCCCGCACCGGTGGGAGCATGGAGCACCACATCCTTGCCTCCCCGAAGTTCGTTTAATGCCTGGCGTTGCCAGGAATCGGGAAGAAAGATACGCCCGCCAAATTCGTCGCTATTCGTTTGCATTGTTTCCACTGAACGCTTGCATATTTGCAAGTACCTTATCCAATCTCAACCATGCAATCGAATATGAACATATTCTCAAAAAACCTATTTCCTATCGAATGATCCGAATGATTGCAGCTTGCGGGCACAACCGGGTAATGGGCTCGAGTGGTACCCTGCCCTGGAAAATCCAGAAAGACTGGGAATATTTCTTAGAGACCACCCGGGATGGAGCTTTAGTCATGGGGCGTAAATGCTACGAAGACTTCGTGGAGCATGCCCAAGAACGCAATGTGGTCGCCCTGACCAGAAACCCAAACCTGACCTTCGCCCATGCTCAACGAGCAGGGAGTTTGAAAGAAAGTATCAGGCTGGCATCGGCTATGTCAAATAATGTATGGGTATGTGGGGGAGAACAAATTTATGCGGAAGCCATGCCCTTGTGCGAAGAATTACACCTCACTCAAATCGACGCGGATTTTGTGGGGGATACCCACTTTCCCGATTGGCAGGACCATTTCCCCAATGAACAAAGCAGGCGGGAAACTACTGGAAATGGATACCCATTGACTTTTTTAATTTTGCAAAAATAAGCAGATATTCCTGTTTCTATCGCCCGAAGGCTTGCTTCCGTTCCCAAGAACCACTATTTCCTAAGATTTAATGAGCGATACTATGCGATTTTTAAGCTACGAAGATTTAGACGAGATCCAAATGGAATTTGGTACTCCCAGCTTTGTATACGATGAGGCTATATTGCGGGCCAATGCCAGGGCGGTCATGAATTTTCCAAACGCCTACGGTCTCTTTGCACGCTATGCTATGAAAGCTGCACCCACTGCTGCTATTCTGCGGATTTTTAACGAGGAGGGACTCGGTATCGATGCAAGTTCGGTATACGAAGTAGAACGGGCAGTACGAGCGGGGTTTGGTACGGAATCGATATCCCTGAGCACCCAGGAATTGGCCGATGATTTTACCTACTGGGCCCAGGATGGAATCAAGATAAACCTTTGTTCACTCCATCAAATTCACAAGTTTGGAAAGTGGGGAAAAACCAAACGGATAGGTCTTCGCTTTAATCCTGGCAAAGGCTCGGGTGGTAACAACCGTACAAATGTTGGCGGTCCGGCAAGCAGCTTTGGGATATGGAAGGACGATCTAAAGGAAGCCCTTTCCCTCTGCCAGGAATATAACCTCACGGTCGAACGTATTCATACCCACATTGGATCAGGTTCTGACCCAGAGGTCTGGAAAACCGTAGCCTCCATGACTCTGGATTTGGCCCGTGCCTTTCCCTCGGTCGAAACCATAAATTTGGGTGGTGGATACAAGGTGGCACGTATGCCTGATGAAAAACCAACTGATTTACAGGAAGTTGGATCTCCAGTGTGTGAATTATTTAAAAATTTCGCATCGGAAACAGGACGGAAATTAAAGCTGGAAATTGAACCGGGCACTTTTCTTCTCGCCCATGCCTGCAGCCTGGTTACACGAGTACAAGATGTTACATCCACCGGACCAGATGGATACCGTTTCCTCAAGCTCGATTCCGGAATGACGGAAATTTTGCGTCCCAGCCTTTATGGTGCCCAGCACCCCATTCATTTGCTTTGCGAACCGGGGCAGGAAAAATTTCGAGAACCTATCGACCAAGTGGTGGTTGGACATTGTTGTGAATCTGGAGATCTTCTGACCCCGGCTCCGGGAGATCCAGAAGCCTTGTTCCCCAGAAATCTTCCCCGGGGAGAAATTGGTGATTTTTGCGTAATTGAAGGGGTGGGTGCATACTGTTCATCGATGTCGGCAAAAAATTATAATTCATTTCCCGAAGCCGCGGAGGTTCTGCGTAAGGAAGATGGTCGACTCGGCCAGATTCGAAAGCGGCAAACCTTTGAACAAATCATTGAAAACGAAGTAGTCCCGTGAAGACTTCCGGGCTCGGTCGATTTACTCTTGGTCAACCTCTGCCCGCCCAACCTCATGCGGTTTGTGTAAGCCTGCCAAAAGTTGCTGACTTGATTGGTTACGAGGAGAAAGACCCACAAACCCTCGCTGCCTTACCCACGGGATATCCGCGCTTTGTCAGGCATCAAATGATCGGTCAAATGCTTGCAGATATCTGTAAGGATCAGGCAAATACGAGCTGTGGATATTTATTTGCCCGCGAACAGGATTGCGAGGAAGTAATCAAACGCTATTCCCCAAAAGAAGCACATGTTCAGCAGGGAAATGGCTGGACTCTGCTACAAGTCCCGACCGCATCCCCAACAAATGCTCAGATATCCTCCTACTTTCAACACACTGGTTGTGGAATATCCTCCCGTCTGGCCGAGGATTATCTTTGGGAACGGGGATTACTGGAAAGGCGGGAAACCTTGGCGGAAGTTGCAGATGCTCAGTCCATAGTCAAGGAAACGATCTCCCGTGCCCACGGGCCGGATGTCGGCCCCGAGGATCTTCTTCTCGCCTCCTCAGGTGCCAATGCCTTTCATGCCCTTTTCAAATCGGCAGTCGATCATGCACAGGCCCGGGGAAAAACAGTTTGGATACGTTGGGGATGGTTGTACCTTGATACCATTGAAGCGATGAATTTATATGCTTCCCCAAAGGGCCAGGTCATTGAGGTTCATCAAATTGGCAACCTCGACCTGCTCAGCTCCCTATTTGAAAAGCATGGGGATTCTATTGCTGGGGTTATTACCGAGTTTCCAACCAATCCCCTACTCCAAGCTGGAGACCTTGAAAAAGCAAGGGATCTTTGTGATCAGGCAGATGCCCTGCTTGTGGTCGACCCGACTATGGTTTCTCCCAAAAATGCTGGGATTACGGGGATGGCAGATGTGGTGGTCAACAGTTTGACCAAGTATGCAGGTTGGGAAGGCGATGTGATGATGGGCAGCCTGGCTTTCCCCCGGTCTTCCAAGTTGGGAAGAGAACTCTTTGAAGTTACGCAGAGTATAATCTGTCCGCCCTACTCCAGGGATCTTACCCGTATGGCCGAGCAGATTCCTTATTACGACAATTTTATTGAACGGGTAAATGCCCAGACCTTAGAAGTCGCCGAGTTTTTACAAAATCATCCAAAGGTCAAACATCTGCACTGGGCATACCAGAATAAATACGCAAAAAACTACGAAAAATTTGCTGGTGCTAACCGACCGGGCTGCAACCTAAGTTTTGAGGTTTCGGGAAACTTTGAGGAATTTTACAACCGTTTACAAATGCTCAAAAGCCCGAGTTTTGGAACGGAGTTTTCCAATTGTTGTCCCTATGTTTACCTTGCTCATTATCCGCTGACCAAAACGCATAAAGGCAGGGAACTACTTGATCAGGCAGGATTATCACCTCATTTACTCCGCCTATCTGTTGGCTTGGAACCGGTGGAAGAGATCGTGCAGTGTATCGATCGTGCCCTCCAATAAAAAAGCTCCCCGCCTAACGACGGGGAGCTCCAAAATTTTTAGAGGTTTTTTTAAACCGTTAAAAAGTTAAGATTGTTCAAAGGTGAAAGAGTCCAACACCTTACGCACCCGTCTCTTCGATAAACGAACATAGGCAGGAACTCCATTCTCATGGGGGACTTCGACTTCACCCATAATTAAAGGCTGGGCATATTTGATAAACTTGGCAGTCATGCTTACCCCGTCCTCAGAAATCCAGTCGGAGGGAATTTCTTTCACCCCATTGGCAATCTCGGACAAAGGAGTAAGTCCGGTTTCACAGGTATATGCCTCTTCTTCTCCACGAACCAAGATGACCATCTTGTCGGTCTCTCCTTCCATCGCGGCTTTTACAGCTGCCTGGCCGGCCATGAAAGATTCGTCGTTATCAGTTTGGGAAGAGCAATGAGCGGCAGCCCGTTGTCCAATACCCAATTTTGATGAGCGTGCTTTCACAGCAAGGTTTTGCTCGACCAAGTTGGCAAGAAAATCTCCAACTCCACCAAGTTGCTGGTGTCCAAAGGCGTCCTGTCCAGTTGCCGAGTTGGCAACATAATTTCCATCCTTATCAACAAGTCCTTCGCCTACAATCACCATGCAATATTTATTCTTTTTAAGCACGGATTGTACATCATCGATGAAATTCTCCTTGGAAAAAGGTAATTCGGGTAGGTAGATGAGATGAGGAGCATCGTTGGGGTTTTCCTTGCTTTTAGCGAGGGTGGCTCCGGCAGCAATCCAACCCGCATTTCGGCCCATCACTTCAATGATCGAAACAAGATCGTGTTGCCCCATGGCTTCGTGATCGAGAGCGGATTCTTTAACCACGGTGCACAAGTATTTAACCACACTTCCATAACCGGGACAGTGGTCAGTGGTTACGAGGTCGTTATCAATGGTCTTTGGCACACCAATGACGCGAAGCTCATATCCCTTGCTCTGAGCAAGTTTTGAAATCTTATCTGCAGTATCCTGGGAGTCATTTCCTCCGCAATAAAAGAAGTAGCGAATATTATGAGCCTCGAACACTTCAAGAATACGTTCGTATTCCTGATCTCGTTTGAGCTTGAATCGGCATGTTCCAAGTGCGGATGCAGGGGTATAGCGCAATCCACGAATATTCTGCTGGGATTCCTCAGCAAGATCAATCAAGTCTTCCTTAAGAATGCCCAATACACCATTCATTCCACCGTAAATTTCTTCGATGCATTCTTGGTTAAGCGCTTCCGAGATTACCCCGGCGACACTGGCGTTAATGACGGCAGTCGGCCCGCCCGATTGAGCGACCAAGCAATTTCCAATTAGTTCTTCAGCCATGAGTTATATTTTATGAAAGTTAGCTAAAAGGAATGCACCTTGCCCCCCCCTGTTGGCAATCGCAAAATCCAAGAAACGGGATGCTACACTCATCCCATAGCAGTAACTAGAGAATAGACTGAGGAGAATACTGCTTGGCCTCGGGATATTTATCACCCCACTTTTGGGCCCGCTTTACAAACTGATCGACCTGTTCCCCCGCTGCTCCGATACGCCCTTCTCCTTCAGACAGGATTTTTTCAAGCTCCTGCTTTTTCATCCCAACCCGTGAATCTTTGGATAGTCGATCAATTAAATCATTACGGCTAATTTTCCCCTCCCGCAAATCGCGAACCGTGGAAACAGCGTGTTCCTTAATGGCCGCGTGGGCGTCTTCGCGGCCGGCACCGCCCTTAACGGACTCCATCATTATGGTGGTGGTAAGAAGGAAGGGCAAGTATCTGTCCTTTTCCGCCTCTATGACCGCAGGAAATACTTCCATCTGATCAAGCACGGTCAAAAAGGTATCAAACAATCCATCGAGAGCAAAAAAGGCATCCGGCAAGGCAACCCGGCGCACAACTGAGCAGGAAACATCTCCCTCGTTCCATTGATCCCCCGATAAATTGGCTACCATGTTTAGGTATCCATTGAGCAGAGAATGAAAACCATTAATACGCTCGCAACTTCGACTATTCATCTTATGTGGCATGGCCGAGGAACCAGTTTGCCCCTTGGCAAATCCTTCGCCAAGCAATTCATGCCCCGCCATGATTCGTAAAGTTGTGGCAAAATTTGCCGGTGCGGCAGCCAGGCGTACGAGCAGGGATACCACTTCAAAATCAAGGCTTCTTGGATAGACCTGTCCCACATTTTCCCAATTTGCAGTGGCTGCGAGATGCTCCATGAGGCTGCGATCCAACTCGGCTGCCTTATCCTCACTTCCAAGCAGGGTAATCTGGTCGAGGCGGGTACCCACTGCCCCTTTTAATCCTCTGTATGGATAAGTGGCACAGAGGCGGGAAAGATCCTCCACAGAGCGGGAAAGTTCTTCCCCCCAGTTGGCAAGGCGCTTGCCAAGGGTGGTCAATTGAGCAGGTACGTTGTGAGAACGGGCTGTCAGGCAGACATCGCGATGTTCCTGAGCACGTTTGGAGAGAGCAAGAAGCGAGGCAATCGCTTTCTCGAGCAGGATACTCAGGCTGCGATGAATCTGTAATTGCTCGACATTTTCGGTAAGATCCCGACTGGTCATACCCTTGTGGGCATGTTGATGACCAGAAAGTTCCGCAAATTCCTCCAACCTTGCTTTGACATCGTGCTTGGTTACTTCCTCACGCTTGCGAATCGATTCCAAATCCACTTGGCGTTTTACTTTTTCTGAAGCTTCTATCGAATCGTCCCCGATTTCCACACCGAGTTCCTGCTGAGCCCGCATAACTGCGATCCAGAATTCGCGCTCCAGTACAACCTTTCCGGATGCGGACCATAGTTGAGTCATTGCGGGGCAAGCGTAGCGCTCCGCCAATACATTGGGGACAAATTCCTTCATATTAATTTAGGGTAATGATCAAATGGCTTCCAATCGTTCGCAAACCGAACGAATGATAAATTCAGGAGTCGATGCACCGGCAGTCACTCCAACAGTGGCAAATTTGCTTACTTCGGCAGGAATGATGTCGTCTGCAGTTTCCACATGAAAGGTTGGTCGCTTGTGGGAGGATGCAAGCTTGGCAAGTTTGAGGGTATTTGCGGAGTGTTTGCCCCCGATCACCACAATGGCCTCTGCACCTTCCTTAAATAAAGCAACCAGATCGGACTGTCTTTCCTTAGTCGCCCCGCAAATGGTGTCAAAGACCACGAGCTGAGGATAACTTTCAGCAAGTTTACTGGTAAGTTTTTTAAATTCGTGAGTAAACATGGTGGATTGTGAAACCATGGCCACCTCGCCCTTGAAATTGGGCAATTCCTCAAGATCCTCCAGGGTATTTACCACATGTCCACGCCCCTTGGAGTAGCCTAACAAACCAATCACTTCCGGATGCTTTGGGTCTCCAAAGATGACCACATCAAATCCCCGCTCTGCATGGCTCTTTACTTTACCAGCGATGATTCCAACATCCGGACAGGTACCATCGCGAAAAGGCAGGCCCAATCCTTTAAGGTATTCCCGGCGTTGGGGAGAAATCCCATGGGCCCGAACCACAACTACGGATTCCTTGTCCGCAGATTGTTCGAGGTCGAGAGCCTGGCTGCTTTGATAGTCACCCACTTCCTGAACATCCTCTTTGCTCAGAGCTTCCATCATCTGTTTGTTATGAATTAAAGGACCATCGGTATAGACCCGACGCGCTCCCCCTTGGGCTTCCTCACGAGCGATTTGAATCGCTCGCTCAACTCCCCAACAAAAACCGGCGCTTTTGGCTCGAATGACTTTCATATATATTTAATCAACCCTACCCGACTCCACGGACTGGTTCAATATTGATTTGCATTTCAGCCATGCACCTTCAATAAATTTTGTATGAACCTAAGACCCTTGCCCCCTCTTGTCTGTTTTCTCGCCCTACTCAATTCTAATTTTCTTTGTATGCTCAGGGCAGAAGAGATTAGTAAAGATAAGAATAGCCCTTATGTTATCAGGCAAGCAACCCGTGATGGAATTGGTAAATTTTATATGGGAAGGGAAATTTCAAAAGTGATGGGACATTTGGGTGCGGGCTGGTTGGAGAGACCTGAAAGAGAGCAGCAGGAACGAACCGATTTATTGGTCAAAAACCTTTCTCTTAGCCCAACTGACAAGGTGGTTGATTTAGGTGCGGGATCCGGATACTTCAGTTTCCGCATCGCTCCCCTTGTGCCTCAGGGAAAGGTATACGCGGTGGATATCTCCCCGCAAATGATCGGGATCATTCGTTCGAAAATGAAGAAATACAAGGCGAATAACGTCGAACCTATTCAAAGTACAATCACCGATATAAAACTGGAAGAAAACTCTGCAGACTGTGTTTTGATCGTAGATGCTTACCACGAATTTTCTCACCCTAAAGAAATGGGAGATTCAATCTTTAAAATCCTTAAACCTGGAGGAAAACTTGTTTTAATCGAGTACCGGTTGGAGGACCCCGGTATTCCTATTAAAAAGCTCCACAAAATGTCCCAGAAACAGGCGATCAAAGAAATCTCATCTCTCGGATTGGAATGGGAAAAAACATCAGAGGATTTACCTCAGCAACACTTCATGGTGTTTCGCAAGCCCTAGTCAACTTCAACTAAAAAACCTGATCCCTTGATGGCAAATTAACCAAAGTATCAATAATGAAACGATTACAATCTCTTCTTTTAATCTTTTGCCTCACCCCAATTTGCATTTGGGCAAATGTCGTTGAAATCGCTGGGTATCAGTTTGTGGCTCCGGATGACTGGAAGCAAAGCGAACCGACCTCACCCATGCGCAAAGCACAATTCGATCTTACCAGTGAGGATGGAAAGACCGCCCAACTCGTCTTCTTTTACTTTGGTCCGAGTGGCGGAGGCGGAGTGCGGGCAAATATCGACCGTTGGATGAAACAATTTAAAGACATGCAGGACCAGGACATTAAAGAAGAAATCGTCAACGAAGTTAAGGTAACCTATGCCCGGGCTACCGGAACTTTTCTCAGCGGTTCGCCATTTGGTCCAAAAACGCCCAAACCGGGCCACTCTCTTCTTGGATCTATTGTAGAGGGCAGGCAGGGATCGATTTTTCTAAAACTTGTCGGGCCTACCAAGACAGTGAAGGCTTATGATCAATCGGTCATAGAAATGATCAAACAAACCTTGGGAAAATAATACTCCTTATCCGTTTATTCAGCCGACCAATTTTGTAAACCCAACAGAACCGCCTCGGTATACTCCGAGACCAAACCAGAAGTATCATCCTCTCCTTTCTTGATCCATTTTTGAACACGTGGATAAACGGAGGAGGAATTGGCAATGTAAGGTTCAAGAAATACGACCGGGCAACGATATATTCGGTTAGCCAATAGGTTACGGGCCCACACTCCGGGAACTTCTCCAATTTTCAGAGCATTGGGTCCCTTGTAAGAAAAGGTCGGCATGCCGGTGACTTGAGAAAAGGAATGCGAAAGGGCTTCCGCCAAGCCCTGCTCAATAACAGACCATCGATTGAGCAAGCGCCAGATAAGTTCAAACCTCTGATCATCATAGGCGAGTTCGCCACCCATGTAACATCCATTGACCAGAATATGGTGGTCATTCCGATCCACCAGTTCTCTTTTTTCCGAATCCGGCCAGGCGGCGGCATTAAAATGAATGGAGATCACCAAATCCGGCTTGATTGAATGATTGATTAAATCTGCACGTGCCCTGATTTCATCCACCCGGTAAAAAAGCAATTCCTGGCGTTCCCGAACGAGGATATTTTTTTTCTCCGTATTATTGTAGTCTTCGCCCAGCACTGTTTGTGCCCACTGCTTTGCATCTTCGTGAAAATGATCCGGTCGGTTCTGGGTAACAGGTTCGGCTTTTTTACGGACGAGCACAGGGATGGCTCCCAACTGCTTGAGAGCAGGAACTAAATTTTTGGCCACTGCCAGGGCAAGGTCGCCTTCTTTCACCGGTTGGTCATCATTCAGTGAAAAATGCCTTTTTTCCATCGCAGACCAGGCTCCACCAATATGCCCGGGGTCCAGGGCGATAATTAAGCCACGCAGGTTTGTGGAAATCGATTTTGCCTTGGTGGACGAACTGGGTGTTTTTTCATCTTTCTTAAAATACAAATCGTACCACTCGTCCTGTTGTGGGAATTTTCGTATACTTACTTTATCCTCCTCGATACTAATCCAAGCAGACCACCACTCCGGTCGTGGGCAATAAACGGTGTTTAAAAAATGAATAAATTCACTACGGGTTATGGACTCCTGAAAAATATCCAGGTCTGACCATTGCGGAACTTCGCCCAAAGAAGTTGTTTTGGCTTTTAAGCCAAACGAGAAAGAAAAACATAGTAAAAGATAGATTAAATTCCTGTCCACACCGTCTAGCATGAATCGGGTTAAACCATAGGAAAAGAAAATTCTCAGGTTCATAAAAATACGCATTTACCAGCCAGGGATAAACAACAGTACCACCGTCCACTTACCTTCAATTTCTAGAGAATATTTGAAGGCCGTTTGAAAAAATAAGCTGACCACTGTGTTCGTCGAGAAATATTACCCATAAATTTAATAATTCATGCGTAAATATTCCCCAAATACATCACAAAGTGAGGATAATTAATTATTATTAAATTACACTAATAACTACCCATAAGCCACTTACGAGATAATAAAGATATGGCATAGAAAATGAAAAAGTCCGGTATTATTAATCACTAACCAGTCAAAATTATGAAAAAAACAACACTCACAATCATTCTAACCAGTATTCTAGCGTTTAGCGTTAGTTTTGGGCAAGAACGTCCCAGACTAGCTAAGTTAATCGTTGCGAAAGCCATAAAAGAAAAAGTTAGTTCAGGAGATATCGTAAGAAAAGATAGACCAGAACTTTCCGATGAAGCTAAAGATCAACTTGGTGAATTAAAAGGAAAGAAGGAAGCCCTGCGTGCCGAACTCAAGGAAAACATTTCCAAACTTGGAGAGGGTGCAACTAAAGAAGAAATCAAAGAAGCAACCCAAGCCTTTAAGCAAGCAAATCAAGACCGTTTTGATGAGGTCCAGGAATCCTACGAGTCCATTCGTGGAGAGATCAAAGAAGCACGCCCACACCGTCAAGAGCGCCCACAACTTAGTATGTCTGATGAACTGAAATCTAAAGTTGTAGCCCTAAAAGAAAAGCGTGAAGAAATGAAGAGTTCAAGAAAAGCTCTTCGTGAAGATCTCAAAAATGCAAGTACTGAAGAAAAGCAAGTAATCATTGCAGAGTATAAAGAAAGCAA
>NZ_CAXLML010000081.1:0-21049 GCF_964187505.1 Candidatus Chordibacter forsetii | reverse complement strand
ACCTACGAGCAAAACAGTAGCCAAAAGACCAAAAATACCCGTCTTGAAGTGACTTAACTTTCCTTTACCTGCCTCAGGACCAACATCAAGTAGCATAATAATGAAAAGAAACAAAACCATGACCGCACCTGCATAGACCAAAACCTGTAAAATTGCCAAGAAGAAGGACTCTAATAATACAAATAGGGCGGCCACTCCGACCAGTGATACGATCATAAACATCGCCGCAGATACTGGGTGACGGGAAAAAACCATAGACAGTCCTCCTCCTACAGAAAGGACAGCAAATAACCAAAATAACAAGTCAACCGCGTTCATAAAACTAGAAAATTTGTGTGTAGGGAAAAAGATTCATTTATAAAATTCAATGAGTATTCCCATCTGTTTCTGCCTCTTTCTTTTTATCCCATTTATAATGACGGTCAGGTATGGTGCCACCCAACTCATAAAGTTTTTCTTTATTATTAATCATTTCTTCACGGGTAAAACCGGATGAGGAATATTCATCCTGCAAAAAAATGGCCTCTTCGGGACAAACTTCCTGGCAGTATCCACAATAAATACAGCGTAACATATTAATCTCGAATTCTTGGGGAGCTTTTTCCACATGTTCGCGATCATCTTGATCTTCGGGTACACTGCCCGGAGTTATGCGAATCGCTTTGGGTGGACATACAAACTCGCAAAGCTGACATGAAACGCACTTCTCCCGACCATTTGGATCTTTTACTAATGTAGGCACCCCACGATAGTTGTTTGGAATGACTGGCTTTTCTTCAGGATATTGTAAGGTTACCTTAGGCTTAAACATATTACTGAAGGTGGTCTTCAGTCCGGTAGCAATCTGTGGGAGGTAAGTTCTCTCAGAAAAAGAAAGTGGTTTGCGTTCCAATACTACTGTTTTGGCCATAATTGATTCAAAGGTTGGCGGCGGCATTTTGATCAATCACAGTGACGATCAATAAGTAAACGATCAGATTGACGAGTGCTAATGGCAACAACTTGCTCCATCCAAGATGCATGACCTGATCGTAGCGAAAACGGGGCAAGGTCCAACGTACCCAAATGAAAAAGAAGATCAAAAAGATGGTCTTGGCCAAGAACCACCCCACCCCAAGCAATGAACCGATCCAGTTAGCAGGCCAAGGGTCTTCAATAAAGGGAAGGAAATGCCAACCCCCGAGAAATATTACAGTAAAAATAGCCGAACCAATTACAATATGGGCGTATTCTGCAACAAAGAAAATTCCAAATTTAAAACTCCCGTACTCCGTATGAAATCCACCAACTAAATCTGTTTCTGATTCAGGCATATCAAAAGGCAAACGATTGGTCTCGGCAAATAGAGCAATGAGGAAAATCAAAGCAGAAAGAGGTTGTACCAAGAATAACCATGCACCTCCAGATTGAGAATTTGCGATTGCAGATAAACTCAACCCAGACTCCGATGAACCTGGTGCACAAACCCACAAAAAGACAGGGAGTAAAGAAAGTCCCATGGCGAGTTCATATGAAATCATCTGAGCAGAGGACCTGATGCCGCCCAAGAATGAGTATTTGCTATTGGAAGACCAACCCGCGAGAGCAATGCCATAAACTCCAAGTGAAGATACAGCAAAAACGAAAAGTATACCGACCTCCAGGTCTGCCAAAGCTAAAGTGGATACTGTACCATCGTTCCAATACATTTGCCCGAAAGGAAGAACCGTCATTGTGGTCAGAGCAGGCACAAGAGCAATCAATGGAGCCAAATAATAATAAAACTTGTTAACATGACCTGGCACGATTTCTTCCTTAAAAAGAAACTTCAGTCCATCCGCTAGAGGTTGAAACATTCCAAGTTTTTTTAGAAGTGGTCCAAAAATTGGAATATACTCGACGAAAGGTAGAACCGTTCGGTTTGGTCCCACCCTCCCCTGCATCCATGCACTAACCTTACGCTCGGCCAACACCGAATATCCAGCCATGGTCATAACAGCGCCAACCATCATGAACGCGAAAAAAACCTTTAAGCACACCTCAAACCACAAACCTTGGGGCATCCACTCCATCATGATGCGATAACTCCCGTGGGCAGATAATGAAGGGCTTCTTTTTCAACGAAGGAAAGATGCTCCCACTTTGATTCATCCAGTTGAATGGCACCCTTTTTGATTTTCAAAAAAGTAATCCCTTTAAGCACAGAATTTCCGGAAGAGCTCAATGCTTCCCAAATTTGATCCAACTCAGAAGGTGCAATGGAATCCTCGGAAAACAAATCAATTAAGCGAGCAAGGATTTTAAAATCAGTCATTAAACCAGCAGGACATGGAATTGCCTGCTCGAAAGATTGAAGAAAAAAGGAGCGATTAATCAAACTGCCGGACTTTTCAAACACGGTTAACCCAGGAAGCACTACTTCAGCGCAATCACTTGTCGAGTTTTGATGTGTTCCTAAAAATACTAACGGAACTTTTCTCAGGTTATCCTCATTGACTCCAGAGTCCTTCAAATCTTCTCCAATTACTAATAAAGCTTCAACGTGTCCGTCGGCTAAAGATTCGTTTAAATCGTTCAGGTGATCGGAAGGATAATGATTGGTCAATCCTGCAACCAAAGCTCCTCGTAAGTTGGGGGTACGATCCGCTGAAAGTAAAATCCCATCGTCCTCTCCAAAGTGTCCGCGAATAAACACCTTGGCACCAGTCTCCTCAACTAATCGCTTGATAAGAAACTGTTCCTCCAGGGAGGAATGACAACTTGCAACTACCCCGATTTTTTTGTTTTTCAAGGCCTCAAACGCTTGAGAAATTGCATCATCTAATGGAAGATCACTCCCTTGGAAAGAAGGCCGACGAATCCTGCTTTCTGCTTTTACTATTTTATAAAGTTCACGACCACTATCCGTCATCCAAGTATCATTCACCTGATCATTTCGACGAGGCGTGATGCGTTGAATCGTTCCTTCCCTACTCGATACTAGGGTATTGCAACCGGCACTGCTCTCAGTACACACACTTTTCGATTCCTTAAGGAACCAAACGCGCATTTTAAAACGAAAATCGGTACTGGTTAACGCACCAACCGGGCAAATATCGACAGTATTTAAAGAATAATTATTGGCTAACTCCTTACCTGGGAAGCAGGTTAAGGTTGAAAAACTACCCCGATCAACAAAGCCAAGTACATCGTCCTTAGCTACTTCTTGGGAGAATCGAATACAACGGGAGCACAGAATACACCTTTCATCATCCAATGTTACACGTGGCCCAAGTCGAGTTCGCTTAGGCTTAACATTTTTTCGCTCAACATAACGACTGTAACCTCGTCCATAATCAGTGGCAAACTCCTGTAACCTGCACTCTCCTGCCTGATCGCAAATAGGACAATCCAGTGGGTGATTAACGAGAAGAAACTCCATAATTCCCTCCCTACACTCGTTTACCAAATCAGATTCAGTTCTGAGGTGCATGCCAGGGGTTATATTTGTGGCACAACCAATAACTGGCTTAGGTACCCAACCGATTCTGGGAGTCCCATCTTCGTCTAAGATTGGTTCTCCACTTGCGCGGTCCCTCATCGGTGTACCCATTTCAACCAAGCACATCCGACAATTCCCAGCTACACTAAGTTTGGGATGGTAACAATAATGAGGCACTTCTTTGCCATGTAAGGCGGCAGCTTCTACCGCATTGATTCCATTAGGCACTTCAACCTCAATACCATTTAAGGTAATGTTAACCATCTCTTTATTATCAGGAGCAATCATCAGTTTTGTTAAATAAGCTGAAGAGATTTGGGGTCTCGCTCCTTCGGGGAGTCTGTTGCCTTACGAATAAAATCTTCCTTAAATTTCGTGACGAAACTCTGGGTCGGCCATGCAGCAGCTTCCCCAAATGCACAAATGGTACGCCCCTCTATTTGTTTAGCCACTGAAAGAAGTAAATCAGCATCTTCTTCGCGGGCACCGCCAGAGCACATCCGTTGTGAAATTTTGCGCATCCATAAAGAACCCTCGCGACACGGGGTGCACTGTCCACAAGATTCGTGAGCATAAAAGGCATTAACATTGGCCATTGCTTCGACGATATCGACAGTGTCGTCCATTACAATAATCCCTCCCGAACCTGACATGCTTCCTGCAGCCATAGGCCCATCAAAATCCAGAGGTATATCCTCCAATCCCCAATCAAATTCAGTCCCGTCTTTGAGAGTACCGGAAAACCTTTCGTCCGCTCGCAAAACTTTGGCTGATGAACCGCCTGGGATTACCGCCTTTAGCGAACGACCCGGACGCAGTCCTCCACAAACATCAAAAATCAACTGACCAAGAGTCAAGGAACCACACTCAAATTCATAGTATCCGGGCTTCATTACTTGGCCAGAAACACACCAGATTCGTGTACCTGTGTTGTTAGGCTTTCCAATTTTAGAAAATTCTTCTCCACCCAATTCTATGATGTGTCGAACATTACAAAGGGTCTCCACATTGTTTACAATGGTCGGGCATTGATACAGCCCAAGAACAGCAGGGAAATAAGGCGGTTTGATGCGTGGATTAGGCCTTTTTCCCTCCAATGATTCGATCAATCCAGTTTCTTCTCCACAAATGTAAGCACCCGCTCCTCGATGAACCACAAGGTCGCAGGAATATTCAGAATCTAAAATATTATTACCGCAAAAACCTGCCTTCTTTGCTTCCGAAATTGCCCGCTCAAGAATACGGGCACCTTCATGGAATTCTGCTCTAATGTAAATAAATGCCTGCTTAGCTCCTATGGCAAAAGCGGTAATCATCATCCCTTCAATTAGCTGATGGGGATCTTTGTACATGATCTGCCGATCCTTAAATGTGCCAGGTTCTGACTCATCCGCATTACATATTAGGTAAATTGGTTTGCCAGATTTCCGATCAAGGAATTTCCATTTCATACCTGCAGGAAAACCAGCACCCCCCCGACCACGTACTCCCGACTTGAGAACCTCCTCGCCGACTTCTCCAGGTTGCATCGAAAAGGCTTTTTTTAAATTTTCATAGCCTCCCTCGCGAAGATAACAACCGATACGGTTTGAATAATTAGGGTCATCCGCATGTTTGAGGATAATTCTTCTTTCTTTTGGGGTAGAGACGCTCACAAAATTAAATCGATTAGTTTTTCGTTTCTTGGGTCAGAGAATCCTCATAGCTGTGAAAATCTTCGGACTCATCGAGTTTTCCGTCGATAAGAAGGTCAGCAAATTTTTCCGCAGATTTCCCATCGATATTTTCATAAGTCTTTTCATCGACAATAACCACCGGTCCCTGCCCGCAATCTGCCAGGCATTCCATAAATTCAAGAGAATATTCTCCATCCTCACTCACATGCCCTTCTTTGATTCCCAATTTTTCCTCGAAAGTCTTACATGTTCCATAGGATCCGCGGAGTGCACAAGGCAATGTACGGCAGACCCTAACATGTTTGCGCCCCCAAGGCTTTTCCCGAAGCATGGGATAGAATGTAATAAGCTCCTTGATATTAATTGGTTGAAGTTCGAGTCGCCGAGCAATCCACTCACAGGAAGCATCATCAACCGCACCCAACTCGTCTTGGACCAAATGAATAACCATAAGAGCCGCACTTCTTTTTTCCGGATACTTAGGGACCACTTCGTCAATTTTAGATAAAGTGTCGTCAGAAAGATTGATTGAATTGTCCATCTTAACGATCACACTCCCCCATAACAAAATCAAGGCTTCCAAGAATTACAGTAATGTCGCTAAGCATATGCCCGGGAACTAGTTTTTCAAGAATGCTAAGATTGCAAAAGCTGGGTGCCCTAATTTTAAGCCTGTACGGTACGCCCCCACCCTTGGAAACCAAATAAAACCCAAGGGCACCCTTAGGGTTTTCTGCCTCAAAATAGGTTTCTCCAGCAGGAACTTGTGGCCCCTCAGTGACAATCATAAAGTTTTGGATCAATTCCTCCATACTCGTCATCACTTTTTCCTTCGGCGGTGCAAAAATTTTCTTGGCATCCTCAGCATACCATAAACCGCCGGGCATAGAAGCAATGACTTGTTTTACAATAAGTATGCTCTGCCTGACCTCTTCAATACGAATAAGATAACGATCATAACAATCCCCCTTGGTTCCAATAGGCACATCAAATTCGTATTTTTCATAACCGCTGTAAGGTTTATCCTTACGCAAATCCAAATCTACTCCACTGGCTCTAAGATTCGGCCCGGTCAAACCGTAAGCAATTGCATCTTCCTTCGAAATTGTTCCTATCCCTTCCGTACGATCCAGAAAAATGCGGTTTCTGGTAAGAAGTTTTTCAACCTCGTCAATGGCTTTTGGCAGTTCATCAACAAACTTCTCAACCTTGGACATCCAACCTTCAGGCAGGTCCCTGGCAACACCTCCTATACGGGTATAACTTGTGGTAAAACGAGCACCGGTAAGTTCCTCAAATAAAGTGTAAAGCTTTTCCCGTTCGGTAAAGGTATACATGAACGGCGTCCAAGCACCGGCATCCATACCAAAGACACCCATACCTAAAAGATGGCTGGAAATCCTGGCCATTTCACAGACTAATACCCGAATAGCCTCACAGCGTTCAGGCAATTTTAAACCAGCTAATTTTTCTACGGTAATTGCGTAGGCAACATTGTTCGCAAGAGGAGCCAAATAATCCAATCGATCCGTGTAAGGTACGAATTGGTTGTAAGTCATATTCTCGGCAATTTTTTCATCTCCACGATGTAAATAACCAAGAACAGGTTCACAACGGGTGATAAGATCACCATCTAATTCCATCAACAACCGAAGCACACCATGGGTGGTGGGATGAGATGGGCCTACATTCAAGGACATGCGCTCACCGTCCGCGTGAGCAGCAGCTTGGGCGCCGACATCGCCAATTTGAACTTCTTTTACAGTTGTACTCACAATGGTTTCTCGGACTCCTCGGTCCAACTTTCATCCTTAGCTCTAGGTTCAGCTTCGCTCATACGACCGTTACCTGAAGCTACAAATGGACCACCCATCATAGGGGCAGGGTCCACATCTGCTCCTGTCACTTCAGCAACATCAGCTGCTGGCAAAGGTACTTCAATTCCAGCAAGGGGAAATTCTTTGCGAAGGGGAAAATACGGATAATCATCCCACATTAAAATTCGTTTGAGATTGGGATGATCTGAAAACTTGATACCAAACATGTCAAAAGTTTCTCTTTCGTGCCAATTAGCCGCAGGAAAAACAGAACTAATCGATGGAATGGAGGGAGATTGGTTGTCTGGGCAAGCCACATGCAAACGAACATAAGATTTGTGAATCAAAGAATAAAGATGGAGCACAACCTGAAAACGACTATCTGCTTCTTCTCCATGATCCACAGCAGTTAAATCTACAAGCAAATCAAAAGTCTGATCATCACGAAGGTGTTTACAAAAACCTATCAATGAATCGGGCAAACAATCGAGGGTTAGGCAATCGTCTCTATGCTTAACAGAAATAAAATCCCGCCCTTCAAGCAGGGCTTTGACGAAATCATCGTCAATCATTCGATCAGGAGACTCCGGTAGATTCGGGTTTTTTCGACAGATTCTTGACTGACGATTCATTCCCGATTTTTCCCTGCAACTTCATCATCGCGTCCAAAAGTGCTTCCGGGCGAGGTGGACATCCACTAACATAGACATCTACAGGTACGACGTTATCAACTCCTTGCATTACCGCGTACGAACGGTACATTCCACCAGTCGAGGCACAAGCTCCCATGGCAACAACCCATTTAGGGTCACCCATTTGATCGTAGATTCTACGAACCACTTCGGCCATCTTATAGGTGACTGTACCGGCAACGATCATACAGTCTGATTGGCGAGGAGAAAAACGCATGACCTCCATCCCAAAACGCGAAATATCGTATCGGGAAGCAGCGGATGCCATTAGCTCAATGGCACAACAAGCAAGCCCCATAGGCATGGGCCAAACCGAGTGCTTCCTGATCCAATTAATCACTGAATCTGCACGGGTTACAATAACCTCGCCCTCTACTTTGCTGTTATAACCGACCTCGTTGGAAATCATTAAGCTTTTTCTAGATGATTTAGCGAAACAAGCAAACCTCAAAAATAATCCCCTTTAAAATCTATAAGTTTTCTAATCAATATGAGTAAGATAGGTTCTTTTGAACATTGACGGGGAGTTCATACTCCTTCATATCAAATTGCTTCGTTTTAGTTACAAGGAGAGGTGACAGAGTGGCCGATTGTGCAGCATTGGAAATGCTGTGTACCGCAAGGTACCGCGGGTTCGAATCCCGCCCTCTCCGCCATTCCTTAAATTAGATAACGAAAGAGTTTTTAAGCTTCCCGAACGAAAACCTTGGCATTGTTACCAAAACTTGCCTCAGCCATATCTAAAGTAGCCGGTGCAACGATTGGATCGGTAGAAGATGGAGCGACTGCTTGGCCAGAAATTAAGACAGCAACCTTGCCGTACAAATTAGTTGACTCGCCATCTACTGGGGCGATTACTTCACCTTCATTTAACCACCTGCGCATTTGAATCTGACTCCAGCCATTGTAGGGTTCTTTAGCTCCCAAAAGGTTTTCCGCAAAACGCATTGCAGCAGTTTTCCAAAGGCTTCCCGACAGTTCCGGAGAATCAGCCATGATTGCTTGCATCGATTCAGTATTTAACCATAGAGCATTAACCGTAGAATCAGCAATCACGGTAGCAGTTCTGGGAACTCCGGCCAAGACGGCCATTTCTCCAATAACCGCACCTCTACCCATGATGTCGACCACGACATCCCCAATGGACACCTTGACACTTCCTCGCGTTATCACGATCAAACCATCTCCAGAGTCTCCTTGCTTCATTAAAGAATCGCCTGAGTTATAAACCTTGGTTTCGGAAGCATCTAATATTTTTGAAATGACTCCATCACTCATACCCTTAAGCCAAGTGACTTCCTGAAGGACCTCATCGGGCTTTGGTAGCCTAAGTTCTAGAGGCCTCTCCATTACATCTTTCATCCTCTCCTCCACAGCTGTAATCATTCTATCTGCTTCATCGGCTTCAAGCATCCCATCGACACGCATTTTCTTAATAGAAGAGCGTTCATGATTAAGCACGGAACGGATGGCATCTTTAGTCTCTATACCCACGGTTACTTCCGGATAATTCTCATGCATATTGCGAATATACTTCAATCCGCGTAAACGATTTTGGCGTATCTCATCCTTAAGTTGACGGGCTGTTTTTTGCTGTTTCTCCAAATCTCCACTGTCATCTAACTCGCGAACCATAGAATCAACCATTTTGGCCATCGCCTGCTGGGCAATTACAAAAGCCTTAGCCGCATCATAACCTATCGTTATCCTGTCAGAAAAGTACCTCTTCAATAAGGGAATATCCTTTAATGCCTCGCTTAGCTTACTAACTGTACAGATATCATCTAGGTAAGTACGTTCGGTCATGGGGACCTTGCCTTGAAAATCAAGAAACTCACTTAAATTGTTATCCAACTGAGCAACTGCAGTTGCGGAAAGTAATCCTGACCTGAACTGCGCCCAGTAACTGCTTCTCTCTTTCTCCAAAAGTCGCCTACGAGCCTCGGCCAATGTATCCATGCTTGCTAGTTCATCGGCAGTTAACGGATAACTTACGGGATCGGGCAAATAGTTCCTGACCAAGCCCCAATTTGCACCGCTTAAAAAGCGATCATCTTTAAGAAGGTCCATTTCTTGCTCACAGACATTCGATATGTTGCCCGTGGCGTTGGAAAACATTAATTTTTTTACTGCGGGCAATTCTGTCAGTCCAAGTTTATTTACCAATGCTTTGATAGTCGTGGCATTGACCAAAAGAGTAAGCAAAACGATACCAGATATAAGGAATAGGAATTGATCGCGTACACGTGACGAAATTCCAACCAAAGACGCACTTGCGATCGCTCCATTTCCTTCGCCAAAAATAAGAACCTTTTTGGCTCCGCTTGATAAATCTTCTCGAATTTGGGAAACAATCTTAGAATCTTTCTTTCCGAGAATTTCCTCTGATAATTCACTGGATTGAGAAATTCCCATAATGCGACCATTGGAAACCTCAGCCTTGGCAAAAGAATTCGCCGCCATTCCGTATAAATTCAAGTCTGGGTTGGTTCCTGCATACGAACGAGCCTCATCAGAATCAACCACGAAAACAGAAGTTGTTTTTGCAGAATATCCGCTTCCCCCCTCAGTTATTTGAAATTCATACCTCAGGCTTTCTGAATAAACCACCAAAGCTAAAGCCAAGCCAATTGCACCACGCAAAGCACCCCACCAAACCACAATCGCATCTTTTCCAGGAAGTCCATAACCCGCTTTTTTCATAAACGGATAAAACATACCCATGTTGATCGCCCGAACGACATGAATGATTATATAAATTAAGAATAAAATGAGGAAATCCATTCCCGTAGGTTCTGCTTTTTGGGCAATTACCACCCCAACAACGATGAAGATGATTACATTTGCCGCAAAGGCAGTGAATTCCCAAAACTCGTGCATAAAATGCTCGACCTCTGGACTAATTCTTGTCCTTCCCACTCCAGCCATAACGATACCCAATGCGACTAGGCCAAGAACTCCTGAGACATGGAAAAAATGTTCACAAACAAAGAAAACTGCATAAGAAGCTACTAAAACTACGGTTATTTCAATCAACGGATCGTTAAAAACTTTCCTCACCCATAAAATGGCAATTAATCCCAGAAATACTCCAACTAATCCACCCGCTGCTCCGATTTTACCAAAGCCGATTGCAGCACTTCCAATAAAACTGCCTGCACCGAGGAATTGCTCAGCACCCGTAACCACTCCGATCAAAAGGACAAAGGCTACAATTGCGGTTCCGTCATTAAGCAAAGATTCACCCTCGATTAAAGTTCCCAATTTCTTACTAGCACCCAAGTCCTTGAGCAGAGCAACCACTGCAACAGGATCCGTGGCACTAACCACGGCCCCGAACAACATAGAGGCTAGGACCAGAAAGGCCCCGTTATCCACATTCCAGTCTTCTAGGACTCCTCCTGGCCCTCCAAAGGCCGAAACCAATCCCATAAAAGCAAGCCCGGTCATAACAGTAGCTGTCACAATACCTGGTCCTGCCATATAAAAGGCATTGACGAAAGATTTTTTAAAGGTGTGAACATCCAAAGCAAACCCAGCCTCAAATATGAGAATGGGCAGGAAAACATACAAAATGAGATGTCCATCCAAGTTTCCGCCCCAAGATATAGCTCCACTAAGGGTATCCACGAACTTGGCCCATAAACCTGAGGCTTGCTCAATACCATGACCATCTCCATGAGAACTTCCGCCATGCGGTCCGTAGGCCCGATTCAGTCCACCCATGGCCAAACCGATGAGTAATAAAAGAACCGTAAAAGGAAGAGGAATTCGTTGCAGGAAATGCCTAGTGGCTGCACCGATAATCAACGCAACAATTAAGAAAAATAATCCGTACAGATAACCGCTGTCACCAGAGGAGGCCAAAACATGTGTAAAACTTAATGAAGTCATAATTATGAGTAGTTTAGAAAATTAATTACCTCGTAGCAGACGACTAGGAAATGGCCTGGTCGTCGGATCTACAACAGAGGATTTTTCTGAATTTATCTTATCTGGTGTTGGAATGGTTGTAGAGGGAAATTCATCCGAGTAAACGGACAATCTCTTTGGCTTTCGACCAAGAAGTTCTTGCAGGGGAAGCGAGTCTGTTACTTCGTAGCCCTTTTTCTTGTATGAAAGATTCGAAGTATCGTTTGAAAACTGGGCTAAGGCATTTGATGGTTGAGTCTCGTTGTTAATTTCAAAAACTTCAGGTTTTTTAGCACTACCCACAGTCGCATCAAAGGTTTTACCAATGAAGAGTTTTTGAGATTCAGAAACACTTTTCAACGAATCTAAAAAACTCTGACTATTCGAAAAACCAGAGATAAGAAATGATGTCTCAAATAAATTATGGAGATCCACAACTAATTTATCGCTAAATACATTTTCTGTTAAATTGGTAAAAACAATCTCTCCAGGAAGAATAGAAGCCGAACTTTTTCCATTGAGGCTCAAAATAATCTTTCCAAGTACACCAACGCACTTAAAACCACCATTGGGTTCTAAATTAATCAAGCAAGAACCTGCACCGGACAAACGAATTGAGGCCTCAGGGCCTTTAAGATTTAGAGCATTTGTAATTTTACGAGATCGTACAAATATTGAGCCACTAAATAATTCAATGCTTTGCTCTTCACAAACAAAAGCCGTGGATGAACCGAACCTAAACTGATAACCAGCAGCAAGTGTCTCAATTCCACTTTTAGGTCGAACAGACAACTTAGTATTAAATGGTAAAAAAGTGGCTTGGTTGACGGCCTTCGTTTTTCCGGATTTATCGGATAAAGAAACCCCATCTCCCAGACTTGCAACTAGGAGGTGAGAAACCTTACCCAGGACGGAACTTCCTCCAATCAGAAAAATCGAACAAGCAATAAGGCAAATCTTCATCCTCATTGTTCAAAGATAATTTATCAGGCAGGTCAAACAATCAAAATTTTAAGACCTTCGTAATCTGTGGCAATTCTTTAGATTACGATCTTTACTCCTCGCCGTAAATATGATGGTACATCCAAGTCTTCACCCTCATACATATTCCTACTGGGAAGGTCGTCAAATATACCTCTTTGGTTCTCTGCTTCCATAAAGAAAAAAGTGTTTTGTTCTTTATTATCACTTTTCCTTCCTCTCTTCTTCCGAGTCGCCATGGAGGAAGTTTTTTCCGGACTAGTATTTGTAATTTCTAATTTAGAACGATGAGACTGTTTAGGATTCTTACCCAGCTCCAATACTTGTTGAGCGACCGGAGCAACATCGGCAGTGGGAACCAAGGGATCTAACGAGGTGACTCCCAAAATGGTGATTTTGACCTCCTCTCCAAGATTCTCATCAACATGTGCCCCAAAAACAACATCTTCTCCGGCCTTAAATGAATCCCTGATCTCTTTGGATACGGATTGTAAACCGGACATACTTAAAGAGGTTCCACCCTGTATAAAAATAAGCAAAATATCTGCAGCCTTTGATACATCAGGCATATGTAACATCGGACAAACGAGTAAATCTCTTAAGGCTTCGCGCAAACCTTCTGTCCCACTCCCCTTTCCATAGCCAAAAAGCGTCCGTCCACCTCGGCCTGAAAAAACTTTACGCAGGTAGGAAAAATCAACATCAATCATCCCCTTTTTATATACTATGTTGCAGATGGCAGCTATGCCCCTGCTGACATTTCGCCCTGCTTCAGCAAAACATTCCAAGGCGGTGGAGTCTTCACCTCCCATTTGTAAAAGTGAATCATTAGGTAAGGGAATCACCGCATTTGCATGCTTTCGTAGTTCAGACAAGCACTCCTCTGCCTGGGCATGTCGCGTCTTTTCCCAACTAAATGGCAAAGGAGTAAAAGCGAAAACTAACGCTCCATGTTCACGGGCTAACCTCGCAACAACCGGAGCCGCGCCTCCTCCTACTCCACCTCCCAGACCAGCAAGAAGGAAAATTAAATCAACTCCTTCCAACTCTTTCCGAATTTTGTCTTTTTCTTCTTCTGCCAACCTTTTACCTAGGTTGACATCTCCCCCTGTACCCATTCCACGTGTGTGCCTTCTACCAAATGTGAGTTTTTGAGAGGCAAGAGAATCGGCCACTGCCTTAATATCAACATCAATGATCAAATTATCTACAAAGTCAAAATTATCGAAGCGCAAACCATCGACTAACGATATACCTGCCCCACCAACGCCAATGACCTTTGCCCTAATTCCAAAGGAATTATTATTTAAGCTGGAATCATCATTTGTTTCAAAGAATGTTTCTTGATTCGTGTTCATATTATATTGACTGGGGTGTTTCTAAATTAACGCACTAAATGGACTTTCAAATGGTTTTTAGATACCGATGAGCCCACCAAGCTTTTTAATAAATCCAGAATTGGTTGGTTTATGCTGCTCTCCTGGTAATCCGTGATCCTCCAGACCATAATGTAGGAGTCCTAGAACGGTGGAGTTTTCAGGTTGGGCAAGTTCATTGCCCAACCCGGATGGAAAATTGGCTTTAGTCACCGGCACGCCCAGAACCTTAGAGGCCAATTGCTCGATACCCGGCAATCGCGAAGCTCCACCCGTTAGCAAAACGCCAGCACCCAATTCAGAAGTATCAAGCAAGTCGCCTAGCTCTTTACTGATAATTTCAAACAGTTCAACGACACGAACATGTATAATATCGGTCATTGTTTTACGTGGCACTTTACGGTCACCAATCGTTTTGTTTCCAATTATCCATAGTTGTTGGTCTGCATCAGAAGGATCCGACTGGGCCTTTCCGTATTCAAGTTTAAGTTCCTCTGCGTAAGGCTCTAATACCCTCAGCCCCATTGACAAATCCCCTGTAAGATGATCGCCCCCCACCGGAATCACTCCAGTGTATGCAACATTTCCATTACGATAAAGGGCAAGATCCGTAACACCGGCTCCCAAATCAATAACTAGAACGCCCGCCCTCCTCAGGTCAGGTCCTGCAACCATAGTCGAAGATGCAATCGAGGATAAAATAAGATCAGCCACTTCCAATCCATAATTGTGTGCAAGGTCGAGGTTCATTCTAATTGCTGATTCATCTCCCTCAATCGACCAATAAATAAGTTCTACTTTTTTCCCGATCATACCGACAGGGTCTTCCACGGAACGGCCATCCAATTGAATAGGCATTCTAACATGATGGACATAAGATCTCCCGGATGCAGGTTGTTTGCGCTTTGCTTCATTGGCAGCGGTTTGTAAATCATCAACTGACACCCGACCATCGGGCGACGCAACATTTGCACTTCCCCTTAAAAAAGAACCTTTTATATGTGCACCAGTTTGGGCTAGGTATACAGAGTCAACGGTTGTTCCTGACATTTTCTCCGCCTCTTCCAAAGCCGCGTGAACGCTTGAAGCGACTTTTCTAAAATCTACAATCTCACCCTTGCGCATACCTTCGTTTTTCCGAACAGATTTGCCCACAATATTAAGAGATTTCCCCTCGGTCACTTCCCCCACTAATGCTTTAGCACAAGAAGTTCCAATTTCCACGGCACCAATTATTTTACTCATAGTATGTACAGGTTAAAATTAAATGCGGACACCTCTAGATTTTGGCAAAAACAGAACGGCCATGTGACAGATCAATTGAATGAATTGAAGAAGCCTGAGAAAAATTTGGTTCATCCAGCAAATAGCGCAGCCTTTTTAATTGGTTCGCATAATTGGATGGGTTAAAGCGGATTCTATTAATTCGATTGGATTTGATGGTAATACTGGCACCGGGGTCGTTATCGTAAGGGCGATTATAGGAAACGACTGACCAGTCTCGATATAGTTCTGGATAGTCTCTCCTCGCCAACTCCAAAAGCGGTGCAACAACTGGAATACCTTTCAGTTTTTTAAAACCTTTTCCATCAGGGGTCTTTTCGATAAGGGAAGCAGGAATATGTAAAGAGGGAATTAACCTAAGCATTCCCTTGCTGTAACCCTCCCCCCGGTAAAGAGAGCCGTCAGATGAGACAAGCCAATCGAGGTAGCCCTTTTTTTTGTCGCTGAGCCTTAAAACTAGCATAGGAACCCGTTCTTTTATTTCGACAACCAAGGTGGATGGAAAACTTCTGCTAATTCGTGCAGATGAAATTTGTTCTTCTTTCAACAAATTTTCATGAAGTTTTTCCAAATCCACTTCAACCAATGAACTTCCCCTTAAGGGACCCAACCAGTTAAGAAACCATTCATGATTAAGGGGACCAGAAGAACGAAAAACTATTTGGTTTATCGGCAAAGATGGACCAATATAATCTTTTTTACCAACATCGGTCCGGGCGTCTTTATCTATTTGTAGATACAAAAACGAGAATAAGAAGATTATAATAGCTGCACCAAAGATGAACCGAGCAGCCACGGCCAATCTTTTTCTTCCCACAACTCGAGAACTTGACTTTCGTGAAAACTTAGGCTTCAGGTTCCTCCAAGTTGCAGGCATTACGAGATCATTCTTTTTGGCTTTACTCATGGGATTAGGCTGCGTGGTTATTGACCCTGGAAGACGAATTAAAAAACCTCTCCAGTCCAGAACTTATTAATTTACGCGTTAATTGATCGAAATTATATCCTGACGAACTAGCACTTTTGGGGAGTAAACTCGTAGGAGTCAGACCCGGCAGTGTATTGATTTCCAAAAAATGGGCATTCCCGTCTTCGCAAATTATAAAATCGATTCTAGCAAAATCTCTACACCCGCAAGCTTCAAAGGAACTGATGGCAAAACTTTTGATTTCATTTTCAATTTCTTGATCAAGGACTGCAGGAAAACGATATTCTGTGGCTCCCGATGTATATTTTCTTTCGTAATCATATACCCCTCCCGTGGGAATCACTTCAACCACACCAAGTGGATGATTTTCCAAAACACCAATGGTTACTTCACGACCATAAACTCGTGACTCAACCATCCAATCTCCTGGGCTTAGTTCATCCAGCTGTTTTTCCAATTCGCACAAACCCGAAATTAAGAAAAGGGAAACACTGCTACCTTGAGCAACAGGCTTGATTACTAAATTTTCTCCAAGTTTATCTATTAACTCATCCGCATTACATTGAGCAGGGTCATTAAAATGAAAACTTTTGGGAACGCGTACCCCCACATCAGAGACACATTTTTTGGTAGCTATTTTATTAATACATAAACGGCTCGATTGCGTGGCACTTCCACAATACTCTAAACCAGCCGAATCCATGAGTGATTGCAACTGGCCGTCTTCTCCAAACTCACCGTGAATAACGGGAAAAACCAAATCGGTTAACGGGTTCAATTCGGATGGAAGAGCATTTTTATTAATGTCTACAAGCTTCGTCTTGTAACTCGTGGACAAGGATGCAGCCAGTGCTTTGCCAGATGCAAGGGATACATTTCGCTCAGGCCCGGTACCACCAGACAGGATAACAATATTAGGTTCTAAATTCATAGGATATACAATTTTTAATCAGGATAAATATTGGTTCCAAGACTCGCCCAGCAGGTTGACTTCGGGTTCCAAAATAACACCCTGGCTCTCCTTCACTCTCTTTTTTACGCGCTGGATTAATTCAATGACATGGTCAGAGGTCGCCCCCCCATGATTAACGATAAAATTCCCATGAATTTCTGATACTCCAGCGCCACCTACTTTCTCGCCCTTTAATCCTGCCTGATCAATGAGCCAGCCCGCTGGATGGTTTTCAGGATTACGAAAAACACAGCCTGAACTTGCCTGCTGAGGTTGATTTTTTCTGCGTTTCTTAGATAATTGATCGATAATATTGCGAATCTCCGAGTGTTGGGCTTTTCCCTTAGCTCGAAGTTTCGCACGCAAGGCAATGCCTTCATAGGCTTCCCGACAGTACCTGTAACCAACTTCAAGCTCATCGCCTGCAATTTGACTTACTTGTCCATCCGGCATCAGAAACTTCACCCACTCCACCATATCAAAAATTTCCCACCCCATCGCTCCTGCATTCATTCGAAGGGCACCACCCAAGGTTCCTGGGATACCTTCGAGAAATTCAAATCCCTTCAAATTTTTAAGGCAGGCGAATTTGCATATTTCCTTCAACCTGGCACCGGCACCAACAATGAGGGTATCTTCGCTTCTTAAATCAATGGTCTTCCAATAGTCTCCACGCAACCTAATTACCAAGCCCCCAAATCCCTGATCTGGGACAATTAGATTGGAACCTCGACCAAGCATCGACCTGGGTAATTCAAAAAAATCACATGCCTCCAGCAGGGTGGTTAAATCCTCTGTATTAGCCGGTTCGCAATACCACTTCGCACCTCCGCCAACACCCATGGTTGTCATGGCACCGAGGGGAGCATTTTCAACTAGTTTAGTTTGCTCAGAGATCCGCCCTTTTAAAAAATAACCAAACGCGTCCTGCTTGACTGCTCCAGCGGTTTGCCAGGCAGAAAAAGCGTGAGCCCACTTCCATAAATCTCCGGCACCGACAAAAAGTACTTGGTCCTTCGCCAATTCTGATGGTTCTCCAAGTGCAAGCCTAAGATCCCGAAAATGGGTGTATACTTTTGCCGTTTCTCGAAGCCTAGGTGGAAGGTATCCATTTAAAGACTCAACAGTTCCTGACCGATCATAGGGTTCAAATGCAGCATAAGTTTGTAACAAATGTAGTTCATCGGCATGGGACAGCTCATCTGCAAAAGATGGTGCCAATGCTTTGGTACGGGAATATCGATGAGGTTGAAAAACTACTTTCAATTTATGATCGGGGAAAAGCTGCCCCCTCATCCTTAATAAACTGGCAATTTCTGTAGGGTGATGAGCGTAGTCCTCAATGACGACCCGCTGACTGGATTCAAAAAGTGTGCTTTGACGCCTCTCCATACCCGGGAATTCTGAGAATTTCAGGTTGGTAATATCAACCCCCAAGGCTTTAGCTGTCTGACGAACGGCTCGTTCATTAGCATCAAGAAAATTTGCGGCTTCTTCCGCATGTTTGAATGGATAAAGTTGTTTACCCTTTAATTCACGGGTCATTCCATCCAGCGGATTTGTATCAGCAAAAACAACCGTCCTCTTAGTCCTTAAAAGTAAACTTTTGAGAGTTTCAGCAAAGGAACTTTTTTCTTTGTAAAGGTCTACATGGTCCCAGTCACAATTTAAAGCAACCGTCATCCAGGGTTTAAAGCCATCAATCGAACCATCACTTTCATCCACTTCCATCACCACCCATTTTGAGTTTGAATAAAACCCAGATGGCAGATGAAAATCTTTAAACTGTGCGCCGACAAGGTAGGAGGTCTCAAAACCACAATTCTTAAGTGCCCAGACTAACCTTCCCGTCACACTGGATTTCCCATGACTTCCAACCACCGCAATGATTCGTTTTCTAGCAAATAATTCGGCAAGGAAATCACCCCTTCGATAAAGAGGGATACCCATCTTCTGGAACTTGGTAAGACGAGAATCATTTTTTGAAACTGCAGACGAATGGACAATACAATCGGGAATTTTGATTGGGTTTAGCTCATCGATAATCTTAACGCCAAAACTTAATAGGTGTGAACGAATGGGCTCAGAGAAACGATCATCAAAGGCTTCCACCCGTACGCCTGCACCCCGAAGATAAAGGGCTAATGGAGCCATGCCCATACCGCCAGCACCGAGCAAAAGTACTTTTTTAGGTCTTCTCACAAACTTAGCTCCATGAGTTCGGTGCCTGGTTCGGATCTCTTATTAATACGCAAACTCTTTAATACATCCTTCGCTAACCTTTGAGAGACATCGTCTTGATCAATCGAATATAAATTCCGACGTAAGACCGCACGAAATTCTTCGTTGAACATAACTTCGCGCACTTCCGATAGAAGCTTATTATTCATACCTTCTTCCAGGCAAACCACTCCGCCACCCTTGGCTTCCAAAAAATTGGCATTGGCTTGCTGATGGTTGTCCGCGGCATAAGGATAAGGGATGAGAATAGAAGGCACCCGACAACGCACAATTTCAGCAATTGAACCGGCACCTGCACGGGAAATAACGAGGTTCGCAGAAGACATTAAAATGTGAATTTGATCACTAAAAGCAACAAACCGACTGGTTACTGTCTCCCCCCCTACACCCTCTAATTGAACAACACCGGAACTCTGTTCATTCATTCCAGTAAGACAATAAACTGATACCCCATCATTAGCTAATTCTTCTAAATTGTTTTTCACCCAATTATTTAAGGAAACCGCCCCTTGGCTTCCTCCAAGAACAACCAATAATCTATCCGACATCGAAATCCCAAGACACTTCCTCGCTCTCTCCATGGGAATCCTTCTAAAATCTGATCGTAGCGGATACCCAATATTAGAAATTTTTTCGGTCGCAACCCCGGGCAAACTTATTCCAATGGGCAAATAAACTCGGTTGGCACGATTAGCCAAAAAACGCACCGCTTTACCCACAACCCTATTGGCCTCATGAATATGAAAAGGAATTCCTGTCGTACGAGCTGCCAGTGCAGGTCCAAAGGATGAAAACCCCCCAAAGCCAATAAGTACATCGGCATCCACTTTACGAAAGAACCTTCGGGAACGAATAAAAGAAAGTAGGAACCCCTTAAGGAATCTAAACAAGCCCAAAGGTGTACGAATAAAGGGTGCACCCGGCATAGCAATGAAGGTCAATTCCGGATACTTAGAAGCGAGGCGCGAGTCCACCTGTTTTTGGCTGATAAATAGCCAGGTTGGGCAACCCAGCTCTTCTAAGCTTTGGGCGAGTGCGATACCAGGTGTAAGGTGGCCTCCTGTTCCTCCACAAGCTATAACTATGTTCTTCATAATTCCCTTGCTTGAATAGGTGAAGGATTGTCCTTCTTTCTCATCACATTGATAACCAGTCCAACAAATATAAAAGTTACCACAAGGTTGGACCCCCCATAGCTTATAAAAGGAAGGGACATCCCCTTGGTTGGAAGACAACCCGTAACCACACCAATGTTAATGATTGCTTGCAAAACCACGAAAAGCAGGGCGCCCATTGCCAATAGGTATTCATGCATCCTTGAAACTTGTCTTAATTTCAAACCCACAGTGAAAAACAATAATAAAAAAGTTAGAAGGATCGATATAGTGGTGAGCAAACCAAGCTCTTCTCCAATAACTGGAAATATAAAATCAGTATGAGCCTCGGGTAAAAAATACATTTGTTGACGCCCCATGCCCAAACCAACTCCTTCAATACCTCCTACACCAAAAGCGAGCATTCCTTGCCATAATTGATAGGCACTGTCATTGGCATTAGCCTCAACATCAAGGAAAGAGGTAACGCGCCTTATACGGACAGGATCAAAATATACTAAAATAGAAAATGCTGCCACCGCAAGGCCAGCCACCGGTAGGAGCCACCTTAGACCAACCCCAGCTTGAAAAAGTAATGTCGCACCCACAGCTCCGCACAAAAAACAAGTACCGAAA
>NZ_CAXLML010000080.1:0-11135 GCF_964187505.1 Candidatus Chordibacter forsetii | reverse complement strand
GGTCCAAATTGCACGATCAATACTCATTGCCACATTGGAATGGGTACAACGATCGGTGAAGGCAGTGTATTTTATCCAGGAGTTAAATTGTTGGCCCGCTGCCAGATAGGTAAACAAGTAATTTTGAATGCAGGAGTTGTAGTGGGCTCTGAAGGCTATGGCTTTGATCAGGGTGATGGAAGTCATCAAAAAATTCCTCATCTTGGAAAAGTCGTCATCGAAGATAATGTAGAAGTCGGGGCAAATACTTGTATCGATCGAGCTAGGTTTGAAGAAACCAAGATAGGCCAAGGTACCAAACTTGATAACTTGGTTCAAGTTGGTCACAATGTCAAAATTGGTAAAAATTGTCTGATCGTTGCTCAAGTTGGAGTAAGTGGAAGCGTGCTTATTGAGGATGAAGTAATCGTTGGCGGACAGGCTGGATTTGCGGGACATTTAAAAGTTGGAAAAGGGGCAAAGATTGCTGGCCAAGCTGGTATAACTAAAGATGTAGAGCCAGGGGCATTTCTTAAAGGTAACCCAGCCCTTCCCTTTCATTTGGCTCAAAGGATTTCTGTATTACAAAGAAAATTGCCAGATCTTTTCAATAGGTTTGCCCAAGAAAAAAGCAAAGAGTAAACAAAGAAATGCGAAACGGTACTAACCTAAAGATTTTTAGCGGTAATTCGAACCTCCCTTTGGCAAAAGAAATATGTGCCTACTTGGATATGGAAATAGGAGATGCCTTAGTTACTTCATTTCCCGATAGTGAAAGTTTCGTTCGGTACAACGAAAATATACGGGGAATGGATGTTTACCTTCTCCAGTCGACTAATTCCCCAGCAAATCACAATATCATGGAATTACTGATCATGATAGATGCCGCAAGAAGGGCATCTGCTGCGAGAATTTCTGTGGTTATTCCTTTTTTTGGATATGCCCGGCAAGATCGTAAAGATCAACCTCGTGTTCCAATCACCTCAAAATTGATCGCCAACCTTTTGGTTGCAGCTGGAGCTAACCGAGTACTTACGATGGATTTGCATGCCCAGCAAATTCAGGGATTCTTTGATATTCCAGTTGACCATCTATATGCCTCCCCCGTGTTTTTTGATTATATGCGAAATCGAAATACGGAAAATATGACCATTTTCACTCCTGATGTAGGTGGTATGAAAATGGCCAGTGCCTACGCTGAGGTACTGGGTTGTCCATTAGGGTTTGTAGCAAAAAGAAGAACAGGGGCAAGTACGGTAGAGGCAACCAATTTAGTTGGCGAAGTGGAAGGTCGAGAAATTTTAATTATTGATGATATGACTGAAACAGCTGGTACCTTGACCGCAGCAGCTAAGCTTTTGAAAGAGCGTGGGGCCAAGAGAGTTTCTGCGGTAATTAGCCATTGCGTGCTTAATGAAACCGGGAAAGAGCGCTTACAACAAGGTCACTTGGATGAATTAGTTACCACCAATTCTGTAAATATGCAGGTAGATAATTTACCTATTACTCAATTGAGTGTGGCTCCTTTGCTTGGGGAAGCAATTCAAAGGACACATACCGACAGTAGCATATCGAGTTTATTTGAAGTTAAGGGATTCTAGATTTAAGTTTACAGAATTCAGGTATTTCCAAGACAATTTTGCTTACCAATTTCGCTTCTACTTTTGATGCGTCAAAAGATTATATTTTTAAATTACAAGTTAGCTTGGATTTCTTTTTTCCTTATTGTTTGGAACGCGTTTGGAGAAAAAAAAGGATTTTCACTTAAAGTTGATGAGACCGACCTTGATCGGTTGGCGGCAAATCCTATACAGAGTTACTCGAGCATCCTCGGTAAAGCTACTCCAGCAGTAGTTGCGGTTACTACCCAACAAGTTGTCAGAAGATTATATCCTGGTGCAGGTAATCCAATCGAAGATTGGTTTAGGCGTTATTATGGGCTCCCACGAACAAATCAGCCAAGGATAGAAGAAGAAAAAGTACCTGCTGGAATAGGTTCTGGCGTGCTCGTTTCTCCGCAAGGTCATGTGGTAACAAATGCGCATGTCATCTCAGATCCAAGAACTGGAGAGTTAATGGAAGAAGTGGTGGTTAAGCTTGGCGAGCAAAAGGATTACCCTGCAACAATCATTGGCTATGACCACACTACAGATATTGCTGTACTCAAAATCGAAGCTGACGAAGAACTCCCCTTTGCCACACTTGCGAATAGCGATCAGCTACAAGTCGGTGATGTGGTTTTTGCCGTTGGTAATCCACTTGGAATTGGGATGACAGTAACTATGGGCATTGTATCTGCCACAAGAAAATCGGAATTAGGGATTCTTCGCGAAGATGGTGCTTATGAAAATTTTATTCAAACAGATGCATCTATCAATCGGGGTAATTCTGGCGGAGCTCTTTTAGATGCACGAGGAAGATTGGTTGGTATTAATACGGCCATTATTTCACAAACTGGAGCCAGTATAGGAATTGGACTGGCAATACCTGTTAATATGGTACGCCGGGCACTCACTGATTACATGGAGGAAGGTAAAATACGAAGAGGTTTTTTAGGAGTATCCTTAGAGCCAGATTCGAATGGAAATGCTGCAGTTGTTGCTAGTGTGGTCTCTGGAAGTGCGGCGGACGAGGCAGGCTTTTTGGCTAATGATAAGATTGTAAAAGTAGGAAAAAAACTCGTTTATTCAGTAAACCAAGCGAGGGTAGCCATTTCTCAAACTTTGCCAGGGGCTCAAATTCAAATCGAAGTTTTAAGAAATGGAGAATCCGAAACTCTCTATGCAATTCTTGGGTCAATGTCGGAGGGAATTGTTCCTATTCCAGGTCTTGATTTGACAGCCCTCACCCTTCAAAACCGAGAAGAATTTGATATACCCGATTCTGTTAGAGGTGTTTTAGTTTCTCGTTCTTCTGGAGAAAATGAAACATTCAAAAAGGGTGTGGTCCTAGTTGAAATTAATGGTTCTCAGATACTTGATGTGGGCGATGTTTCTGAAAACCTATATTCCGGAATTAATCGCTTTTATGTTTGGTATCGTGGAAATTACAGATTTCTTGCATATCGCATTCCGTAATTTGCATTATTCAGTTTTAAATAATTTTGGAACCAAACTATGTATACTACTCAGTTTAGCTTCCGGGTTTGGTAGCCGGTATACTTTGCAAATGTTCGGGTAACTGATCTACTGAATAAGTCGGAAAATTCATCTTCAGAAGAGACATAAAGGTAATGCCGAAATTGATTGGCTCAACACTACGATCCACCAGGGATACAGCACCTAAAAAATCACAGGGATGCTTGTTTATTATGTTGATTGCTTCCCGAACCCTTCCACCTTTGGTCACGACATCTTCAACTAAAAGTACTCGGTCTTTCGGATGAATCATAAAGTTTCTTCTCAAGGCAAGCTTGTCGTTCACTTTTTCCAAAAAAATGAAGCGAGAGCCAAGTTGCCTTGCCATTTCTTGGCCAATTACCAGCCCACCCATTGCAGGGGCAATTATTAAATCAACCTGACTCCAAGGAATCTTTTCGATAAGCAGTTCAGCTAGTCTATTGACTTTATCTAAATGCTGGCAAACCTGGGCACATTGGAAAAAATGCTCGCTTCTTAATCCCGAACGTAAAATGAAATGACCCTTGAGCAGAGCTTGCGTTTCTTCGAAAATTGAAATGACTTCTTTATCAGTTTGGTTCATTGTAAATGACTTACCAAAGAACAAGGCTTTCATAGAAGCAAACCAATTTAAGAATAAGAATATTCTTTTTTAGTTTCCCTGTTATCTGTTGTTCGCCAACTTTGCTGTTCAGTGAATGAAATTAAGCATGAGATGTATTTGCAGTTCCCTATTTATGCTATAGTAATTGTAATTTATTACTTAAGATGAACTGGTCAAAAGAACTTTGGTTTGCACTGTTATTCATTTCCGTTGGTTTTACAGTTTGGCCTTTGATGGTGTACTACTTGGGACTTGCTCTCGGAATAAGTTTTTTTGAGAGCACAACTCTAAGAGTTTGGGCAGAACAAATTGTTTACGGCCCATTGGGAGAGTTCAGTTTGCTTTTCTTACGAAGCCTAGTCTTCCTTTTCACTCCATATTTGTTTTTTAATTTTTTGCGAATAATCCTCTGCAAGGCAGGCCAAGAGAGTTAGTCTTTCAAACCAGTTTTTTCTGCAAATTGCAGTATTTAGCATAAGCTCCATCAAGCATCATCAATTCTGGGTGCGTACCTTTTTCAAGAATTTGCCCTTTTTCTAAAAAGATAATTTCATCAGCCTCACGAATGGTACTGAGTCGATGGGCAATAATAAGTGTTGTTTTATCTTTAATTAAATCATGTAGAGCTTGTTGGATTTGTCGTTCTGTATCTACATCCACACTTGATGTGGCTTCATCCAAGATGAGGATTGGGGAAGATTTTAGCATAGCTCGGGCAAGGGTAAGTCGTTGTTTTTCGCCCATGCTCAATCTTACCCCTCTTTCTCCAATTAAAGTATTCATACCTTCAGGTAATAGCCTAACGAATTCCCATGCGTGAGCTGCTTTTAAGGCTCGTTGTAATTCATCTTCGCTCGCATTTTCGGATGCTAAGAGTAGATTTTCCCTGACGGATGTATCGAAGAGAAAGGGGTCTTGAGAAACCAAGCCAATATGAGTTCTTAAATTACTTAATGAGAGCTGGCTTACATTTTTTCCGCCAATGGTAATTTTTCCCTCATCCACATCATAATAACGAAGTAACAGACTAGCGATTGTGCTCTTGCCGGCTCCTGTAGGTCCGACTAAAGCGGTGGTTGAGCCGTGCGCCAAGGTAAAGGATAGGTCCTTAACCACAGGGCTTCTTTCAGCATAAGAAAAACTTACTTTGGAAAATTTAATTTCTTGCTCGATAAGAGGGAATGGAACTGGGTGGGTAGGACTTTCGACCTCAATAGGAGCGTCTAAGATTTCAAAAACTCTTTCGCCCGAGGCTTTTCCTGCAGCGACAAGATTATTAATTCCAACAAGTTGTCTAATTGGTTCGTAAAACATATTGGCATAAAGTAGGAACGCGAAGAACTGGCCATTTGAAAATGCTGGATCAGTTTCGAGCAAGTAAGCACCCATTCCAACCACCCCAAGAATCCCTAAGGAGGAAGTAAAGCTAGCCCCTGGGCCTTGAATGGACCAGCGATACATCGCGGTTAGTGAAACCTTTTCGAGCTCCCGAGCAACCTTTGCAAACCTTTTTCGTTCGCGAAGCATAAGTGCGAAGGATTGAATTAATCGATTGCCTTGAATATCTTCGACCAAAAGGGAGTTGAGTTCGCCAGATTTATCGCGAACAGCTCGCCAGTTTTTCTTGGATACACGGGCGTATTGATAGGCCATCCATCCCAAAATGGGGAGGGGTAGAAAAACAATAATCGCAAGTCTTGGTTCTTGAAAAAACATCATAGCTGATACACCGGCTAATGTGAGAACCGCAATCACTCCTTGTTCGGTCCCGTCTAAAATCGCACGTTCCACACTCTGTACATCCTCTAATACTCGAGATGAAATATCGCCACTCTTTCGACGATCATAAAAATTGATTGGTAAACGGAGTAGTTTGTCGTGAAGATCTTGTCGCAAGCGATAGATCACACGTTGTTCGAGCTTGTTGTTGATGCGAATCCGAAAGCAGTTCAATAATTCTTTCAAAAAAAATATGCCCGCGATTAGGAAAATTCCCTTTATGAGTAATGTTCCGTCCCCAATACCCTTTGTAAAAACATTGTCTAAAACCTGCTGAATGACAGAGGGTGCCAATACAGATAACAAAGTCATTACACAGGCTAATGCCAAAGTTCCTCCAAAAAGTAGCTTGTGAAAAAGTATATAGGTACTAACTCTTGAAATTACTTTTGTCTTTTTGGTTTGGCTCATGTTTATAATTTAAAAACAATCACAAAACACTTTTCTTAACTATATTACAAACTTGGACTCAAAAATCATTCACGGACCGACCGGAGCTACTTTACTAGACCTCCCCTCCCCTTATGAGGCTCATTCATCGGGCCTCCTTCACCTGCCCAGGTTTTTGGCAAAAATTCGCAAACATTTGCAAGGGACTTTACCCAAAAGCTACCAACGGAATTTCACTAAAGGTTTTGATGGCTTTCTGTGTCTTCATTTAGGACTTGAAGCTGAGCAGATCATTGCTTGCGTACAAAAGGCTAAAAGCGAAGAAGAATTAAATCATAGTTTAAAGGAGCTTTTACCAAAAGATTTAAGAGTTCATGAATGGAACCGCCGAGTGGTCCAAATCGGAATGTCCGATATGGCACTCGAAAAATTACAAGAAATTAAGGAAGGCCTGGGTGCCTCAGGCCGCGATGAATTACGCTCTTTTGCTGACGTGATTGATTTCGATGAACAAAAAATAACTTAGTATTCAGTCCTAAATTAAACTCGCTTAACTGTAAGAAGAGTTAAGTCATCTCGATCATGGCTTTGTGGACTAAATTTATTTAAATCCTGAATGATTTTTTGATTGATGGACTGAGGATCAAGACCCGCATGTTTAATCAGTTCATCCTTTAGACGAGAAACCCCAAATTCCTCCTTTTCTTGGTTACTAGCTTCAGTTACGCCATCGGTGAATAAACAGAGTAAGTCGCCGCCGGAAAAATCGGTTTCTTCGTTTTTGATAAGACTAGAAAATAAATCCGGCTCGACCATACCCAATGCCATACCGTTTCCTCTTAGTTCCACCACTTCGTTAGCAGCGGTGGAAGCTTTTACAAGTAAGCCTGGTTCGTGACCGGCTCGTGCATAGGTTATTTTATCAGAACGAGTATCGATTACGGCAAGGAAAAGTGTGATGAACATATCCTTTCGAATTCTTGAAAAAAGTTCTTCATTCAAAAGAACAAGAACTTCAGAGGGCGATCGATTTTTATGAACTAAGTGCTTAAGGTGGGTCTGACATAAGGCCATAAGCAATGATGCAGGCACTCCTTTCCCTGAGACATCGGCAATACATAAGCAAAACTTATGGGAAGATAGCTTGTAAAAGTCGTAAAAGTCTCCGCCTACTTGAGCCGAAGGTACATACCTAGCATCGATTTCCAATCCTTTGCTGGGGGGAAAGACTCGGGTCAAGAAAAGTTCCTGAACATCATGAGCAAGCTTAAGGTCACCATCCATTCGGTTTTTTTCAAATCGAAGGTTCATGGCGTCCGAATTTTTGATCGCTAGAGCAGCTTGTTCACCCAATGAATTAATCATCGAAAAGTCTGTTTCGGAAAAAGAAAGCCCATTGGAAGGATTTGCTACTGCGAGAACTCCCATCGTTTGGTCATCATGAATTAAGGGGGAAAAAACCATAGAGCGGACAGATAAAGAGGTATCCTCGTGTCTTATAATTCTAGGATCCTCAATTGCATGTGGAACAAACACTGGCTTGCCGGTTTTGGCTACTTGTCCAACAATACCTTCTCCAGCTTCTAAAATTTCAGAGTTTAATACTTTTTCAATGAAGCGTGCACGTGGAGAAGTTTTTTCTTCCGAGTTAGTCTTGATGGCTCGCTGTGGAGGGAAAAGTCCTTCAACTGCGACTCCCTTTAATCTGCCGTTAGGAAGCTTTTCATAAATACATGCACTTATTGCCCCGGTTGTGATAACAGCAGTATGAACAATTCGTTGATAGAGGACTTTTCTTTCCACTCCTTCACCAATGGCCTCAGCCAAATTGTGCATGAATTCAACTGCAATTTTTTTTTCCTGTGAGAGTTGATTTTTTTGCTGCAATAATTTTTTACGAGAAATTTGCCAACGTTTCCGGCCAATAACCCAAAAACAAAGACCGATCATCAATCCGCCAAAAAACCAAATTAAAGGGTACATATTTTCTGCTAACTAATTTATCCCTCTTTTTTTTGCTCAAGGTAGCTAACGACATCTGAGAACACTTTTAGGTTTTTTTCATTAAGATTCATCAGTGCCTTGTGAGCTTTGTATATCGTATCGGGGTTGGCATTCGATTGGGAAGGTTTGATAGCAAGGTTTTCAAGCTGCACTTCATCCTTTACTTCATCTGAACTTACATTTGCAATCTGGTGAATCCCCAAGTTGCATACGGTTTCTAAATTTCTTCCTCGTAAGTTGAGTAAAGAAATACTGCCCTCATCGGCAGCACTGCGGATTTTCAAAGCAACACTCACCAAGATGCCCAAAAAAGTACTGTCCATACTGGAGCAATCTTCAAAATCAATCACATATCTTTTTTGTCCCTTCTTACCTTGCTCTTCAAAAAAAAGCCGAAGAGGTTCACAATTTAAGTACGAAGCTTTGTTAAGAACCTTTACGAATGCTCGGTCTGGTGTGACATGAACTCGAAAATTAATGTCCACTTCTGTAAACTATTATGCTCTAACTTGCTCACAATCGGAGAAGCCTGCAGGTATTAATTTAAAGGGAAAGCAAGTCACGATTAAGAGATTACCATACCTGGTTTGCGGGTTCTATGAACTTATTAATACCCTTCAAGCTATGATTTTTAAATTAAAGAACTCCTTTGATTTGCGCAAAGTCAGGAAGTTGTTTTGGGTCATCAGAAGACCAAGCTAGTGCAACTGTGCCTTCTTTAGAAATAACAAAAGCTGAACGCTTTGATACCCCTTGAAAGCCGATGAAATCTTCATATAGCACGCCGTATTTTTGGGAAACTTCTTTATTGAAGTCACTAAGTAAAGGGAAGTTTAAACCTTCCTTGATCGCCATTGCTTCCTGTGCAAACGGACTATCTACGCTAATTCCATATACCTTTGCATTTAATTCATCGTAAGCTTTTAGGTCGTCCCTTACCGAACATGCTTCTGCCATGCATACACTGGTAAATGCAAAAGGAAAAAAGAGTAAAACTACATTAGATTCGCCTTTGTGTTCGCTTAAGGTAATGTCATTTAATCCGTCAGGTGTTTTGGTTTTGAGTGTAAAGTCTGGGGCGATTGTGCCAATGTCTAAGGTCATTTTGTCTCTTGGGTAAGGGTTATAAGAAGAGTCTAAATTGGTAAGGTTACATGGGTTTCTTGCAAGCTGAATCATAACAGAAAAGAATGAATCTTTCGTATTCTTCGCTCGTAGAAGTAGCACAATTTATTTATAGAGATCAAATTCGTAATGATTGAAAACAAGTTGTTGGAAAATGCAGAGGTTGTAATTGGGCAAGATGAATTGCTTGATAATCTAAAGCAGGGGCGTAAATTAAAGATTAAGTTTGGAGTTGATCCAACTCGACCTGATTTGACTTTTGGGCACTTGGTTGTGTTTAACAAACTTAGGCAATTTCAAGATGCAGGTCATGAAGCCATTTTATTAATTGGTGATTACACTGCTCGAATTGGTGACCCGAGTGGGCGTTCTGAACTGCGCCCTGAATTAACCGAGTCTGCGGTTAACCAGAATGCTACTACTTATCTGGAGCAAGCTTTCAAGATACTGGACGAATCTAAAACTGTGGTACGTCGTAACAGTGAATGGTTTGGTGAGATGAGTTTTGCTGATGCCCTTTCTCTTACTCGAAGTATGACAGTTGCACGAATGCTAGAAAGAGATGATTTTGAAAAACGTTTTAAATCCAATCAGCCAATTTCCATGGTAGAATTTATGTATCCGTTGATTCAAGGTTACGATTCCATTGTCTTGGAATCCGATGTTGAATTAGGTGGTAATGATCAACTCTTCAACATGTTAGTCGGCAGAAACTTGCAGAAAGAAAAAGGATTGTCCCCGCAAGCGGTGATTACCCTACCTTTACTTGTCGGATTGGACGGTTCTAAAAAGATGTCCAAAAGCTACGATAATTACATCGCTTTTAATGATTCGGCAAAGGATATGTTTGGAAAAACTATGTCTATTTCCGATGAAGTGATGTGGGATTATTATCGTTTGTTATTACTCAAAGACGAATCTGAATTGATTGCACTTAAGCGTTCTCACCCAATGGAGACTAAGAAACAATTGGCACGAGAACTTACCTCTGTTTTTTTTGGTGCTAAAAAAGCTGATGAAGAACTGAGTGCTTTTTCCCAAGTTTTTTCAAAAGGAGAAGACCCAAAAGACATGCCTGAAATTTCTATTTCTCAAGGTTTCTCACAACCCCCAACCCTTTTAAATATCCTTTCAGAATCTGGATTATTTGAATCAAAAGGTCAAATTCGCCGACTGATTAAACAAGGAGCCGTAAAACTAGAAGGAGAAAAAGTAGACAGTCCAGATATTGATCTAGCAACTCTGTCAGCATCCCCCAAAATTCTTAAAGCGGGTAAGAAAATCTTTCTGCGAATAAAGCCGTAAGTTCTAAAGACTCAATTTTGTCTTACTACTTTTCGTAAAAATCGTGTAGTAGGATTTTTATGTTTCTCTAATAAAGATGTTATTGTTCCATGATGTAAGAGTTTGCCACCCTCTTTTCCCCCTTTCGGTCCCAATTCAATAACGAAGTCCGCTTCTGCGATGAGATCGACATCGTGTTCGATCACAACCACGGTGTGACCGTCGTCTACTAATCGATGCAGGAGAAGTATTAACTTTTGGCAGTCTTTTGAATGAAGCCCAATGGTGGGCTCTTCTAAAACATAAAAGTTTTTTTGGACCTTGCCCAACCTTCTTCCTTTAAGTTCGATTCCAGAAGAAAGTTCCGATGCCAGTTTGAGTCTTTGCGCCTCTCCTCCCGAAAGGGTTGGTGAAGTTTGACCCAATCTCAAATAGCCTAGTCCCGTTTCTTTCATGAGGGAAAAGGTTTCCTTAAGCAATTCATCAAAGGAGAAGAAATCTACTGCATCGGCGAAAGTGAGGTTAAGAATTTCGTCGATGTTCTTTCCTCTCCATTTTAAATCAAGGACCTCGTCTTTGTATCGTTTACCGGCACACTCTTCGCACTCAACATATGAATCTGGCAGGAAATTCATTTCCAATTTAATTTTCCCAGCTCCTTTGCAAATTTCACATCTTCCCCCTTTTACATTAAAGGAAAAATCACTTGGCCCAAGCCCGCGAGCCTTGGCTTCGGGTAAGGTGGAAATCAATTCCCTTATGCGGGTCCAGACTCCCAAATAAGTAACCGGAGTGGAACGAGAAGTCTTGCCGATTGGGCTTTGAGTGACTTCGATTGCTTTGGCAAAGAT
>NZ_CAXLML010000079.1:0-3444 GCF_964187505.1 Candidatus Chordibacter forsetii | reverse complement strand
ACAAGATAAGGTTTTTGAAGCTAGAAGTAGAAGCAATCAGTCTGCAATAGCATGAGCCTTTAAATCTTTCAGGCTTATTAGTTCTAATGCTGATTCTTCACAGGCTTCCAGTTTTACCTTAGGAGCCATACCAGCCACAAAAGCTTCTTGCCAGCGTCCAGCGCACAGGCACCAGCAATCTCCGGCCTTTAAGCCTGGGAAATTATATTCGGGTATAGGCGTACTCAAGTCGTTGCCTGCCTCTTTGCTAAAGGTGAGGAATTCCTCTGTCATTAGAGAGCATACCACATGCCTTCCATGATCGTTCCCGTCCGTTTGACAGCTTCCATTTCGGTACCACCCGGTCATATTTTCGAGGCAACAGGGAACAAGGTCGTTTCCTAGCACATTTTTTGGTTGGTTCGGTTTGAGGGGTGCAATCATAGGTAGAATTGAGCTTAAAATTAATAGCCCTGAGTTGTTTTGAATAAGTTTTGCCGCAGGGGGTCTAGGTTTAATGATTTCCGGCATTCCTCTAAAATGAGCTGGGTGGAAGATGTCCCGATTCTGGATACTCCAAGATGTTTCATTTTTAAAAGGGTAACCAAGTTTTTGATTCCACCGGCTGCTTTGATTTCGACCTTGTTTGAACAAGTGCCAGCCATGAGGGCAATATCGTGTTCAGTCGCCCCCATTGTGGCCATGCTCCCATCTGCCTGGGCTATATATCCGAATCCAGTTGAGGTTTTTACCCAGTTTGCTCCAACGGTTTCACAAATCTTGCAGAGTTTTTTCTTAATACTGTCTCCGTCGCTATCCGGTTCGCATGAGTTCCAATAATCGTTTTCAAAAATAACTTTGGTTTTTGCATTTCCTTGCCTAGCAGTTTCGCAAACTTGTGAGATTTCCTCCTCTATATATTCCCAGTCTCCACTTCTTGCTTTTCCTAGATTAATGACCATATCCACCTCTCTGGCTCCCTGCTCGCAGGCTCTTTGAGTTTCCAACTTTTTTACTTCGCTTAGGTTTGCTCCATGAGGAAATCCAATTACCGTGCAAACTTCCACGCTGGAAGCTTTCAATCTCTTTACAGCCTGATCAACATGGTATGGCTTTACACAGACTGTTGCCACTTCGTAGAGATGGGCAAGGGAGCAACCAGAAGCAAGTTCCTCATCCGTTAGGGTGGGGTGGAGCAAGGCATGATCGATCATCCCGGCAATTTCTTGGTAGGTATACTCTTCTATCTGCACAATTCTACCAAACCTGTACTGAGCTCTTCCATTCAGCAAGTCTGGATTCTCTAGCTTGCTCAGAATTAGCCTGCTAACATTAAGTGATTCTTCCACTGAGTTTACTTTTAGGGATTATTTTAAGAGTAGCACCAATTGGATCTATCATGAAGGCATGAAGTCGATTTATTATGGGCTCTGTAATAATGTGCCAAGTTTCTATGAACATGTAACTAGTTTCTGGATAACGATTGAATAGACTTGTTTTTTAGCTGTCACTCTGAGCTTGAAGTAGAAAAGATAGCCAACCTGTTGAAGCCTCTCGATGCTTTGGCTTGCCCTTGCACACTCACAATCATCGTATCTTCTTCTGACAGGGAATGAATAAAGTTCTCCGATAATTACACCTGTGGGTAAGCGTAGAAAACTCGTGTAGGGGACTAAATTGTTTCACGGGAGCACGCACCTATTTTTTCACAAAAGGCAATAGAGGTTAAACTTTCAGTCACAAGGGAAAAAGAAACGAGCGGCGTATTAATTTCTAATCGCGGAAGCCGTTCTGGGTATTCCCTTTACTTAGAGGAAGGAATCCCTTTTTTTCCTGTCGTCTGGGTGGGGTGTTATATACTTCTCGGGCTACCCAAATACTTCCTGGGAATCGGATATCTTTATTATTGATAGTCAATCATGCAGGACAAGTTTATCTCAATGCTGAAGACGAGATTCTAGTCGTAGGAAAGTTACCAATTTTATTAAAAAACGATCCTCAGGATCCACTCGAAATTGGAAATGATTCGCTTTCAACCGTTGGCAACTATAACCAGGATCCTCGCTTTAAGGGATTTATCCATCAAGCTAAACTGAAACTTAAGTAATTCCTTTCCTTTAAATAATGAAATTTATATTACCTTTACTACTCGCCTTCGCACTTCCATTTTTTTCGTTTGCTAAGAACGAAACGAGTACCCCGTTTTTTGGAAAACAGGTAAGTCAAAGTGGAATTAAACATTCATTTCTAATCTGTGGAAATAAAACAGTTCTGTTGAATGAGAATTCAGAAATTGTTTGGCAAACCGAGGGTTATGGTCGCGATGGCTTCATTCTTCCCAATGGTCACATATTAGTTTCAGTCGGAAATGTTGCCAAAGAAATTACTCGAAAGGGCGAGACTGTATGGAGCTACAAACTAAGCAAGGGAAATAAGGAACTTGGTTCATGTGTACGGCTTCAAAACGGAAATACATTAGTTGTAGAACGCGGGGTTAAACCCCAATTACTCGAGGTAAGCAAGACGGGTTCGATCGCAGTAACGGTTCCGCTTAAGCCAGAAACTACAAATGCCCATATGCAAACGAGGATGGCTCGAAAGTTGGCCAATGGTAATTACATTGTACCCCATCTTCTAGCATTCGCGGTTAAGGAATATAAGCCAGATGGAACGGTTGTGCGAACGATCAAAACGGACCTGACTGAACTAGGTGGCCGCAAGGAAAGAAATTGGCCTTTTACCGCAATTGAAGTGAAGGGTAGGAACCTGTTAGTAAATCTAACCAATGGTAACAAAACAGTTGAGTTTGATCATGCTGGAAAAGTTGTCTGGCGGGTGGATAATTCGCATGTGGGCGGACGGTTTGCAGATCCATGTGGCGGCCAACGATTATCAAATGGCAACACGGTTATATGTAGTTATGGGCAAAAAAAGGGAGATATGCCAAAACTCTTTGAGGTGAATCGAAAAAAAGAAGTTGTCTGGGAATACTTTAATCCAGCGGTTCGTGCTCACGAAGTTCATGTGATCACTACCAATGGAGAGGTGGAGGGCACTTTAAAATAAGAGAGTCTAGAAATTTTAATTTACTCAAAACATATAGTTAATCATGTAAGATGCTGTTTTGATAGTGAACAAGTATGTCTCAATTTCTTCTTGAATCCACGCCGGGATAGCTCAGTGGGTAGACCAACGCATTCGTTAAAAAGTATTCTGTGGCTTAAGTAAATATATTAAAGGGGGCCTGTTGGACAGAGGATAACAATTGTTGCCCGATTTTGGCTAAATCTTGACACTTTTGGGACATATTTATCTTTGATGTTTAGTCTTCTTTTTTAATGAGCTTTGGTATAATGACTTCTTGCCCCCTTCCCTGACTCATTTCTGAGTATTAGCTTAACAAACTAATTTCGTTATTAATAGTTGACTAAAAAAAGCTAACTTAAAAATTTACTAACTCTTTAA
>NZ_CAXLML010000078.1:0-2655 GCF_964187505.1 Candidatus Chordibacter forsetii | reverse complement strand
AAGACGCCTTCCGGATAAAGAGGATATTCATCGAGCAATTCGACAAGTTTCTCACGGGCTTCTTTGACCTTGCCAGTTTCTGCGAGCAATTCGCAAAAAACAAGAATGTTATCAGGGTCGGATGACCAGATGGGGTTGGTTAATAAACGATTGATTTCTCGATAAGACACTTCCCCGGCGATTTTTCGGTCTTGTAGCGGTAATTCATCATTTTTGAGAGTGATCAGGCTTTTTTCCAAAAGTTCCGACCTTTTTTCCGTATCTTCAATATTTTTCAGGGCAATGGACCATTTAAGTAGGGCTTGAGCCGGATTTGTACGGAATTGTAGGCGCACATAATTGTAGAGGGTTTCTTGGTCCTGTGGATTAAGCAGGTGGGCGATGCGTCCTTTTCGAACACCCTCATTCAATAATCCACCTGCGTTATCAATCGTTTGGTCCAAGTAGATCTTGGATTGGTGAAATAATTTTGCTGATTTCCAATTTCGGATTTTGGGAAGGTAAAAATCGACGGTAAAGAAGGCTGAGCCAAAAAGGATCAGGCAAAAGAGAGAAAAGAGATAGCTAAGGTGCAGTCCGAACATGTTATCCGCAGGGGAAAATACTAATGTTTATCAACGCTACTGAGCTTGGTGGAGAGCTTTTCTTGTTTAAATATTTAGAATGCTGATCACTTAAATAATTTGGGTAATAAATGATTTTATCCACGCTACCGCCCTTGGCCGCTTGCTTGAAACAAAGCCAATAAGGGGAAGAAACTAATATGTAATCTGGCAAAAATTACCCATTCCCTATGGGATGGGCGCTGGGAAAGTCTACTTCTTGCTCGCCAATCTCCACTTCGGTGGGACGGCCGAGAATTTCAAATAATACACGAACACGTTCGCGAGCGGGCACAAGTTTGGTGACCACTCCTTCATCTCCTTTAAATAAACCAGAGATGACTTTTATTTTGGCTCCAACTCGATGAGGTTCATCGGGAATTTCGAGGATTCCATCGGGTGAAATCAAGCGAAGTTCGATCATGACTTGTGGGGAAACATGAACAGGAATTCCTTTTCTTCTGACCACATAAGCTACTCCACGAGCATAATGAACATTGCGCAAGTGCTCGATTGGGTCGAAACGGGCGAAGAAATATCCGGGGAAAAGAGGTTTGAGGGGTTGGGGTTTAACTTTTTTTGCCCGTTGGGTCCGGGGAAGAAAAACCTCGACATTATTCAAAGTTGAAAGTGTCGAGGAGGCCACCATTTCTTGCCGTGGTTTGGCTCGTAAGCAGTACCATCCAATCGCCCAGTCTTTCATTTCTTCGTCCTGAATGTTCATTATTCTAAAGTTTCAGGAGTCCGGCCAAGGCGGGAAGAAGGCGTCCGCCTGCCCGGGTTAAACGTTTTAATTTCTCGATTCGTATATTATAAAATTCTGCGGATTTCTCATCTTGCACCGGTAAAGCTTCTTCCATTTTGGCAATTCGTTCTTTAGCGCTTTCCATATGGGGCATGATTTCTTCTTTAATGAAGTTGGAGAAGAGTCTACGAAATTCGGTTTCTGCGAGGTAATGATCTCTGCGGTCTCCAGCTACATAGCTAGTTCGAACGGCCTTTAATGATCTAAGAGTTTTCAATCCTTGGCTGGCTGAACCTATACTGATTCCCAACCTTGAGACAATTTGATCCATGGGCAGGGGAACCGCAGAGAAATAAAGTAAGCCGTATATTTCTCCAACCGATCTGGGCATCCCCAATATACTCATCATCCTAACGAAAAAATCGATGGACTCGATTTCGATAGCTTGCTCAGTTTCCTGAATGGATTGTTTGCCGTTTATGGGGGATAAGTGGGGCATTGATTTCAAACTTTTCAAAAAAAAATGAAATTAGCAAGGAATTTAAAGAAAAGGTTGGAGTGGTCGATTTATATAAATGTGGATATAAATACCTAATCTCTCCTTGCATGAACTTTCAAGATTTACTAAATTCACAAGATGCAAAATCCTAGGGATCAAGGGCATGCCTTATTGCACAGACTCTGCTTGTTGGCACTTGTCTTTGTTTGGTTTTGGGCATCGCTTGATGTTTGGGAGAGTTGGGAACTTTCTTTGATCACCCTTCCATGGAACTATGCATTGGTTGCGATGGCGGGTCTGCTGGTTGCCACCTTTGGTACTTTGCAAAATTATGGAGCTTTTTACATTAAGAATGGATGGCAAAGAGTTCGTGAATCTTTTAATAAAGCAAATTTCCAGGCCGCGATTATTGCTTTCTTTGTATTTACATCTTACTTCGCCACTAAGGATAATGAAACAAGTCGTTTGTTTCTGGCTTTTTATATAATTATTTGTTGGCCACTTTTGCTCGGGGCAAATTTTGCCCTGCCAGGAATTTTTAAGCGGGTGATTGGATTCCGTGGAATGAATCGTGATAGCTTGTTGATTGGAAATCCTCACTCAGTAAAAGATTTAAACCTCTGGATGCTCCAGCAAACCGCCAATGGGTTTTCTTTTAGCGGAGTGTTTTCTACATCCAAAAGAAAAACTCAGGCGATACCAGGGTTGTCCGACTTAGGTTATTTCGACGAGTTGGAAAATTATCTTAAGGAAAATAGAATTCATCAATTAGTGGTTTTGCCCGATCGTTTGATGGAAGATTGGGTAAG